>JBMYXW010000414.1:0-3947 GCA_049608825.1 Chitinophagales bacterium | reverse complement strand
ACTGCAAAGCAAAGTGGATAGCTTATTTTTTGAAGTACAAAAAGAAGGTCAAAGCCTTTACAGTAAAGGCTTTGGCGTGTGTGGATATTTTTTTATGGATTTTCGCACTATTGACTGATTTTCAAGCTACATTTGTTCAGCAACGAATGAAAATTAAAATTGAAGTTAAAATGAAAAAATAGCTTGATTTATAAATTATTCGAAAATCGAAATTTATTTTTACTGCAAAAAAAAACAAACAATGGCAGATGCCCCAAAATCTATGCAGCAAGTATTGGGTAAATTAGGCAGTCGCAAACGAGATGCCGATTTATCCAACTATGTTTTTGACAAACTTCCCCCACAGGCGAGAGAGTTGGAGGAAGTGGTTTTGGGGGGAATGATGTTGGACAAAGATGCGGTGGCGGAAATCATTGACATTTTGAAGCCTGAAAGCTTCTATGTTGAGGCGCATCAGCATATTTTTGAAGCCATACACGATTTGTTCGGAAAGTCAGAGCCTGTCGACATTCTCACCGTCACTGAGCAGCTCCGCAAAATGGGGAAAATAGCGGAAGTGGGTGGTCCTTTTTATGTTACCAAACTCACCAATCGAGTCGGTTCTACTGCCAATATTGAGCATCACGCCCGCATTATTTCGGAAAGATACATCCTCAGAGAGTTGATTAAAACCTCTAACATGATTATCAAGGATGCTTATGAGGAAACAACGGATGTATTCGACCTACTCGACAAAGCGGAACAAAATCTCTTTTCTATCACCGAACAAAACCTACGCCGTAGTTATGATACAATGAGCAATTTGGTGCAACAGGCTATCAAACAGCTCGAAAATATCAAAGATCACCAAGATGGAGTGGTCGGTGTTCCAACGGGATATGTAGGTTTGGATAGGCTGACTTCGGGTTGGCAAAAGTCTGATTTGGTGATTATTGCGGCTCGTCCTGCAATGGGTAAAACGGCTTTGACGCTGAATATTGCCCGAAATGCGGCAGTTGATTTTGGCAAAGGTGTGGCTTTGTTTTCTTTGGAGATGTCTTCGCTGCAATTGGTCAATCGTTTGATTTCTTCGGAGACGGGTATTTCGAGTGAAAAATTGAAGAAGGGGGATTTGCGACCCGATGAATGGGTGGAACTGACCACGAAAGTGGATAAGTTGGCTGAAGCTCCAATTTTTATTGATGATACACCTGCTATCAATATTTTTGAATTGCGTGCTAAATGTCGTCGTTTGAAAATGCAGCACGATATTCAGTTGATTGTGATTGACTACCTTCAATTGATGAGTGGCGGTGGTAGTGACAAAAAAAGTGGCGGAAATCGAGAGCAAGAGATTTCGTTGATTTCACGTTCTTTGAAGAGTATTGCTAAGGAGTTGGATGTTCCTGTGATTGCTCTTTCGCAGTTGAGTCGTGCGGTAGAGACAAGAGGTGGGGATAAAAGACCACAGCTTTCGGATTTGAGGGAGTGCATTACTGGTGATAGTTTGATTTATTTGCCTCGAACGAGAACCTACAAAAAGGTCAAAGACTTGGTAGGCAAGCAAAACTTTGATGTTCTGTCATTGGACGAAAATTTGAAGCTGCAAAGAGCCAAATGTTTGGATGTATGGGAAACGGGCAAGAAAAAGGTATATGAGGTGACAACGAGTTCGGGCTTCAAAATCAAAGCAAGTGGGAATCACCCATTTTTGACAGTTGAAGGGTGGAAGAAATTGGAGGAATTGAAGATTGGAAAAAATGTAGCTACTTTTGAAGACAATGATTTAGAGAAACATTTAGAAAGTAGGGTAAAATGGAATCAAATAAAATCTATTACATACATTGGTAGCGAACCAACTTATGATTTGCATGTAGAGAAACACCACAATTTCCTTTCCAATAATTTTATTGTGCATAACTCAGGTGCGATTGAGCAGGATGCGGATATTGTGATGTTTATATATCGCCCTGAATATTATGGATTGGACCAAGACGAGGATGGTAATCCGACAAAAGGTGTAACGGAGCTGATTGTGTCGAAGCATAGAAATGGTGCTTTGGATACGGTCAAATTGCGCTTTATTCCTCAATTTACCAAATTTGAAGATTTTAGTAGTTTAGACCAGTCTTTGGACGGTTTGACTCCTTTGGGAGAAATTATCACCCGTGAATCGAGAATGAACGATGGAGATGTGGGAAGGAGTGATGAGCCTTTGCCGTTTTAGTTTTTCTTCAATAAAACAGGGCAAGTTTGGTCGCCCCATATTGCAGACTCGTATTCCCAATCGTTGTGAAAGAATTGTTTGAAGGATACTTCAAATGAGTCAGTACTTGTAGGATTTTTAAAAAAGAAACATTCGACTTCATGTTTTGTGTCTAAGGGAGTTACAATATTGATAACATCCTTTTCCTTACTCCAAATTTGATACAAATCATTTTTGACAAGTTTTTTAGCCGCTGATTTAGAAGGATTGTGAAGACCATCATCTCGATTATAAAAAATCAATGCTTTGTACTTGATTTCAACGATATTAGAATATGATTTGTCAAAAACGTAGAGAGGAATCAGCATAGATATTCTGCTAATCGTATCTTCAATTTTTTCTCTAAGCGTACCTATACCTAATTTTCCACTTGTGTCTTCGTCAAAAGGATGCAAACTTGTCTTCAATTCTATCAATAAAATCACCAAAGAATCACTCCCCAAGACAATCAAAGCACTTTCTGTGGTTTTGACGCTTGGAGGATTTGCAAGAATGGGAGGTTCTTTGATTTCCAAATTCAATATCCACGACTTAGGCCTAATTTCATCTCCTACAGGTGTATCTCTAATAAGTACACTGTTGAGAAGAATTTGATTCCTCTCGTTTCTTGACCTATTTTTGTGTTATATAATTTCTAATGGCAAACTATCCTTGTTAAGTGGTATTAGAAATTTTTTATCTACCAAAGCTTCTTGAATGGCAAGTCTATTTTCTCTAAAGGGCTTATGCATCTTTGGTCTGTTGTAATTTTTGTTCACGTTCTGCTTTTACCTTTTCATGGTTTTTTCTACGTTGCTCTTTTAGGTGATTGTATATCATGCCTCTAAGCGCATCTCCATCATTTCTCACCTTGCGCTCTTCCGTTTCAAAATCCCCAAAAACAACTCCATAATCATTCACATCATATTCAAAAATTCGACTTCCATTAAAAAAATAAACTCCAGTTTCATCGGGTTCAAGTATGGCATTCGCATCAATGTGTAAATCTTTTTCCTTAGCTACTGCTTCCAAATCAAATCCTTCCTGCTTCAAATGCCCCAAATGCAAATGATTGTTGATAGAATCGGACAATAAAGTGCTGTGAGTGGTAATCAAAATGCGGTTATCATTTCGCTTCGAGAATTTTATCAACAACTCCAACAACTTCAATTGATTTTTGGGATGTAAATTTTCTTCGGGTTCGTCAAGGATTAAGAAATTCCTGCGTTCTGCAGCCCAATATTTTAAATATAAATAAAGTGTGGTCAATTGATTGGAGGAGGAAGAGGCAACGTGCATATCCAATGATTTTCCTTCTGCAATCTTTAATCGAAACTCAATTGGAGCAATTCCTTCTACTGAAATTACTTCAATTTCACCTCCAATGATTTCTTCTAATTCTGTCAATAAATCTTCATAATGTCCTGTTGGAGTTCTGTTGTTGTTCAAATTGAATATTCTTGTATTCAATTCGTCCATAGGTTGTGTATAAGGTCGCTTGGCTAAAGTTTTGATGCGTTCTAAATTAGCTCCATTTCCTAGTTCATGTCCAATCGTATCTTTTTCTTCTTTTGAAACACTGTAAATGTATTTATAAAAATTGGGGTAGAAATTACGGTTAGCGGGGAGGAAAAATGTGTGATAATGAAAATTGTTAAAAGGGAAAATTAATTCCAAACATATTTTTGATAGAATCTCAGTTTCTAGTTCATTCCTATTTCCT
>JBMYXW010000413.1:0-3950 GCA_049608825.1 Chitinophagales bacterium | reverse complement strand
CAATCACTCTTCTTCCTTCAAATTAATCCCCTCATAAATCCCCGAAAGCAAAACTTCCAAGCCCAAAGCATACAACTTCAATGAATCCGTAGTCTTATCCATCCATTCGTAAATCCATTGACCCTGTTCGTTTTTATAGAAGGTTTCTACAAGATATTGTTTTTGATGGATGAAAACACATTGCTGCATAGATTCAATGCGTTGATATTGAAAGAATTTCTTGGTTCTATCGTACTTGGCAGTCGAGTCGGACAATACTTCAAAAACGACAATTGGATATTTCACCAAAAGTGGGTCTTCCGCATCCCTTTCATCGCAAGTGACCACCACATCGGGATAGACATAGTTTCGGTTTTGTCGCAGTTGGGTCATGATACTTTCTGCATACACTTTGCAGGTTTTGCCTTTTAGTTTCTGCTTCAATTCCAATGTAATGTTGAACACAATTTCATTGTGAATCTTTGTAGTAGCGACAGGTGGGTACAAATATCCATCGTGGAAATCATTGCGTTCCTCTTTGGTTTGTTCCAATTCAAAGTATTCCTCTACGGTATATTTTCGTTCTTGTAGGTCTAATTTTTTTGCAGGAGCCATGCTATCTTGATTATTGTTCCAATCCAATTATTCTTAGTCTGATAATTTAACAATTTTTTACGTTTTTAGGTTTTTCACCTCCCAACAACCCTATTACTCCCCCTAACTCGAAACAACTGCAATCCCCCATCATTATTCGCCACCAAAATCCCCATCTCCTTCTTCGCCCCCAATCGAATCAAAGCCACATCCTTCACATCCTTAGGCGCAAAAAATCCACTCTCCAAAACATTCAAAGGATGGAAGTTGCCTTTGCCATCGCCCAAAAGCACCAAACCATTTCCCGCATCGTACCTTGGAGTTTCGACCTCCGCATGGTACATATTTCCAGCCACCACCAAATCTTGATTGCCGTCATTGTTCACATCCGCTACCACAATCCCATTAATAGGAGCCATTTGCGCCTCATTCGGAAGTGCTTTTGCAGTGTAGGATTGGTCGCCATTGTTGAGGAAAATCATTGAGCGAAAATCATTGACTTGCAGGTGTAGAGAAGATTCCAGTTTTTGTTCGCCATAGATGTCCTCCAAATCAGCATGAGCAAAATCATTGTAGGTAGGGAATTTTTCGGCTACAAAAGGCATTTGCTCAGAGGAGCATTCTCGTCCACGAACAGGCACCAATTTGCCCTTGTAGTCCTTGCTCAATACGATGTCGAAAGAACCCGTTCCGTCAAAATCATTGGCATACAGATGCAGTGGTTTTTTGGAAGAAGGGTTGAATTTGTTGTTCAAGCCCACATTTCCTGCAATCAAATCTTCGTCACCATCGCCATCAATATCCACTACTTCAAGGCTGTACCACCAGCCCTTATAATCCGCAAAACCATATTCTGCGGTGACGTTTTTGAATTTGCCGCCCTCGTTTTGGTAGAAACTGACAGGCATCCATTCACCCACCACAATCAAATCCTTATGTCCATCCTTGTTGAAGTCCGTCCATTTGAAGTCCGTAATCATGCCCGCCTCTTGCAGTTCGGGAGCGAGTTCAGCCGTTACATCGTTGAATTTTTTGTTGTCATTTCGGAGTAGGTAAGAGCGAGAGGGGAAAGGGTATTTGCCAGGTGATGTGCGTCCTCCTACAAAAATGTCCATGTCGCCATCACCATCAAAATCAGCCGCTTGTGCTTTCATGCCACTGCTTTGCATATCGGGTAAAGCTTTCACTTGTTTGAAGCCATTTTCTCCGAAATTCACGTAGAGTCTGTCTTGAAGGAAAGCTTCATTCCCTTTCATTTCACCACCACCACCACTGACGATGTAGAGGTCATCAGTACCGTTGTTGTCGGCATCAAAAAACAAAGGATACATATCCTCCGAGTTTCGGCTTTGAGCCCAAAGTTCTTGGTTGGATTCAGAGAAAGTTCCGTCTGCCGACTGCAAGTACAACATGCCACTTTGCCCTGCTGCACCGCCTATATAGAAATCCTCTAAACCGTCCTTGTTCACATCCGATACACCCACAAAAGGTCCCAACATGGATTGTTTGTGTGGCAATAAAATTTCGGTTTTGAAGTCGTCGTAGCGGTTTTCGGTGTGCTTGAAGTCTATGCCCATTTTTTGCAGATTCGCTTCCACAAAAATAGCTTCTACTTTTGGCTTTTGAATTTGAGAACCTGTTTTTGCGTCTTTTTTATCGACCTTCAATAACTGATTTGCGGTTACATTGGTCAAAATTTGCTCCTTACCATCCAGCCACTTTACCTCAATCTTATCGACCTTATCTACTTTGCCCAATCCAAAATGAATGAACTCTTCTACGGCAGATTGATAGCCACGGGTGTAGGTCAGTTCTTGGTGTTGGATTTGGTCGCCGTGGTGAATGGTGATTTTTGCATTCATCGTAGCAGCTTTTTTGTCGTTGTCCAACAATTGCAGTCGGAGGTAATTGTTGCTTGTTAATTCACTGGCATTGTTTCGGTAGATAAAAGCCTCTGTGTCTGTATTGTTCATGACAAAATCGAGGTCGCCATCACCATCAAAATCTGCATAGGCTGCGCCTGTTGAATAAGAAGGTTGCGCCATGTCCCAGGCTTCGGCTTTGTCGGTAAAGGTCAAATCGCCATTGTTGCGGTACATCATATTGGAGAGGGGAACTTCGGGCATCATCTTCCAGAGTTCGGGGCGTTTTTCGTCGGGAACTGTGCCACCGCCTTCTTGACGTGCCTTTTCCATCGCTATCCGAAAGTCGTTGTCGAGCGCATATCGGCGCATACCATTCGAGACGAGGTAATCTTTCCAGCCATCATTGTCGACATCCATAAAAAGAGCTGACCAACTCCAATCGGTTTTCGCTACGCCCGCCATATTCGCAATTTCGCTGAATGTTCCATTGCCATTGTTCACCTGCAATGAGTTGAACATGTATTGATATTGTTGGTTCTTTTGAGTGACCAATCCCCAAAACAAATCGGAATCCATTGAAGCCATCAAAGTTTTGCCTCTGATGTGGTCGGCGGCTGCCATATCCACAGAAGCGATGTCCAAATATCCGTCATTGTTGAAGTCCGAAATATCTGCGCCCATGCCAAACCACGGAACGTGTTTGGTGCGGGTTTTCTGTTCATCCACAAATTTTCCATTGCCTTGATTGATGTACATTCTATCGGGAACGGAGTAGTCATTGGCTTGGTAAATGTCGGGAAATCCATCATCGTTGATGTCCGAAATGACCAACCCCAAACCATAACTGTGATTGACCAAACCTGCTTCTCGTGTCACATCTTTAAATTTACCTCCATCGTTTCGATATAATTTACTGGACATTTTGTAGAGGGTTTCAGGATTTTCCAATTCTTTGAAAACGATGTTCAAAGGGATTCTAAAATAAGTGGAGTGATTGGAGACAAATAAATCCAAATCGCCATCTTTGTCATAGTCAAAGAAAGCAGACTGTACGGACCAATCACCATTGTTTATGCCATATTCTGCGGCACTTTCGGTGAAGTTTCCATCACCATTGTTGATATACAGTTCGTTTGCTTTGGATTCGGCATCTTTGTAGTGTCCCGAATTGTTGACATAAATGTCCAGCAAACCATCGTTGTTGACATCTGCCATCGTTGCGCCTGTTGTGAAACGTTTGCTGCCTACGCCCGCTTTTTCGGTGATGTCTTCAAATTTGAAGTTGCCTTTGTTGAGGTATAAGCGGTTGGCTTCGTTGTTGCCGCAAAAGAAAATATCTGCCAATCCATCGTTGTTGATGTCGCCAACTGCCAAACCTGCGCCCATATAGTAGTATTCGTAGGAAAGGACATTGTTGATGCTGTAAATATCCTCTTTCAGATAATTGCCAAATGTCACGCCCGTTTCAGAAGAAGAAAGGAGAGTGAAAAGAGGAGCATCGTATTCCACCTC
>JBMYXW010000412.1:0-3985 GCA_049608825.1 Chitinophagales bacterium | reverse complement strand
CACAATTTTTAAATAGTTTCTTTGAAAAAAGTGTTAAAAATTTGTGATTTAATTGAATTTAGTCTAATATTGCTTTTGTTTTATTAAAAATTCATTTATTTAAACAAATTTCCATAGTGCAATGTTGAACAAGAGATTCATTCATCCTTACCATACTTCAATTACAGAATGTTGCTGTTGTTGTTGCAGGTATTTGAAAGGTCTTTGGTCTTCAAGATGAATGTACATTGTCATAAAACAAGACAAGCAGTAACAAAAACTAAGAGCCTTTCTTCAAAAAAAAATTGAAGAAAGGCTTTTTTATATTTTATCACAATCCTTAAAAATCAATCAACAATGAGCGAGAATTATCGTTTTGAAACACTTCAACTCCATGCAGGACAAAAACCCGATCCAACTACTGGTTCAAGAGCCGTACCGATTTATCAAACAACCTCCTTCGAGTTTAAGGACACCGAACATGCAGCCAAACTCTTTGGGTTGCAAGAGTTTGGTAATATCTATACCCGCATCATGAACCCTACAACGGATGTGTTTGAACAGCGCATGGCAGCATTGGAGGGTGGAGTTGCAGCTTTGGCGACTTCTTCGGGGCAGTCTGCACAGTTTTTAGCATTGACCAATATTTTGGAAGCAGGTGACAATTTTGTAACGACATCTTTTTTGTATGGTGGTTCTTACAATCAATTCAAGGTGTCTTTCAAGCGTTTGGGCATTGAAGCACGGTTTGCAGATGGTGACAATGCGGACAGTATGGAAGCCTTGATTGACGACAAAACCAAGGCTATTTACCTTGAAGCAATCGGAAATCCTGAAGGCAATATTCCAAATTGGGAAAAGATTGCAGCCATAGCCAAAAAATACGACCTTCCTTTGGTTGTCGATAATACTTTTGGAGCAGGTGGCTACTTATTCAATCCTTTGAAGCATGGTGCAAACATTGTGGTTCATTCGGCAACGAAATGGATTGGCGGACATGGTACGAGCATTGGTGGAGTTATTATTGATGGCGGAAATTACAACTGGGGCAATGGAAAATATCCTCAATTTAGCGAGCCATCAGAGGGGTATCACGGAATGGTTTTTTGGGATATTTTTGGCGCAGGTGGGCCTTTTGGAAATATCGCATTTATCATCCGAGCAAGAGTAGAAGGACTTCGAGATTATGGAAATGCGATGAGTCCTTTCAATGCTTTCTTGTTTTTGCAGGGTTTGGAAACTTTGTCGCTTCGCATGGAAAGACATGTATCGAATGCTTTGGCTTTGGCGAAATGGTTGGAGACGCATGAATTGGTGACGAAGGTGACTTACACGGGCTTGGAAAGCAGTCCTTACCACGATTTGGCGAAAAAATATTTGCAAAACGGTTTTGGGGCAGTTTTGAATTTTGAAGTGAGAGGCGGCATTGAAGGCGCAAAGGCTTTTATTAACAACCTCAAATTGGTGAGTCATTTGGCGAATGTGGGCGATGCCAAAACTTTGGCGATTCACCCTGCTTCAACGACTCATGAACAGATGTCAGCAGAGGCTCAATTGGCTTCTGGAGTTGCACCTGGTCAGATTCGCATTGCAGTGGGTATCGAACACATTGCCGATATTATTGAAGACTTTGAAGGTGCTTTTGCAGCAGTGGAAGCGCAAGTGCTTGCGATAGCTTAGATTGACGGAACGCTGATTGAACAGATTGAACTGATAAGAAATGTTTTTTATATCCGTGAGAACCTGTTCAATCAGTTATATTTGTGTCCTATTACACCAAACATTTTAATTTAATGCCCTTACAAACTTATTACTCTACCAAAGAGTTCCCCTTAGAATCTGGCAAAACTCTGCCCGATCTCAATATCGCTTACCATACCTACGGAAACCTCAATGAAGACAAGAGCAATGTCGTTTGGATATGTCATGCTTTGACTGCTAATTCAGAAGTTGAAGACTGGTGGTATGGGTTGTTTGGTGAAGGGAAGGTATTGGACTCAACGAAGTATTTCATTGTGTGTGCCAACATGTTGGGTTCTTGCTATGGAACGACAGGACCTACGAGTGTGAATCCTCAAACGGAAATGCCTTACTATCGTGATTTCCCGCTGATAACGGTTCGAGACATGGTCAATGCCCACATTCTGTTGCGAAAACATTTGGGAATCGAAAAAATATATTTTGGAGGAGGTGGTTCGATGGGCTGTCAGCAATTGTTGGAATGGGCGATTATTGAACCGAATCTTTTTGAAAGTATTTTTTTGGTGGCAGGAAATCACCGTCATTCTCCGTGGGGCATTGCCTTCAATGAAAGCCAACGTTTGGCAATTGAAGCGGATAGTACTTTTGGTGAACCTCGATTGGATGCTGGCGCAAAGGGATTGAAGGCGGCTCGAAGCATTGGTATTTTGTCTTACCGACATTATGAGGCATTTCTGCAAACTCAACTGGACGAAAACAACAAAGTGGACAACTTCAAAGCTTCAAGTTACCAAGCTTATCAAGGTGAAAAACTTTTAAAACGCTTTGATGCTTATTCTTATTGGTCACTTTCCAAAACGATGGATAGCCACAACATTGCCCGAAATAGGGGAGAGGCTTCGGAGGTTTTGAAGACCGTAAAGGCTCGTACTTTGGTGGTTAGCATCAGTTCGGACTGGTTATTTCCTCCTTCCGAACAACGTTTTTTGGACCAACACATCCCCAACAGTAGCTACTATGAAATCGAATCTTTTTATGGCCATGATGGCTTTTTGGTGGAATTTGAGAAAATCAATACAATTGTGTTGGGGTTCTTGATGGAGAGGTGACTGACAATTAAGAATTAATAATTATCAATTATTTCTTTTGCATTTTTGCGGTAGTCATTATCTCCATTTGCCAATTCATTGAAGTAAGATTTTGCAGTCTTCATATCACCTTGTTTGGCATAAGTCATTGCCAAATGCCATTTTGCAGTAGCGATGTCAGTAGCAGGTAATACATTGTTGTTTTCCTTAATTGCTTCTTGTAGGTTTGCCATTGCTTCATTCAAATCTTGGTGGTAATAATACGCCATTCCTAAGCGAAAATTCTTTTGAGAAGAATTGGTATCAGCAATTTGCTTCAATGCTTCGATAGTTTTAGTATAGTCTTCTTTCAAAAAGAAAAAGTTGGCGTTTTGATATTCTGCATCAAAAGGCTCTATCTTATTTGTATTTGTAGAAATAGAGGGAGTTTTTAGCGTGTTAGTAGATACAACTCCCTCTTGAGTTGGGGAACTTGGTGGTGTTTTCACATCGATCTTCTTATTAGCGGCTTGCGTACCTTCTTCATTTTCACCAATCTTATCCTGATTTGCGTAACCCTCCGTTTTTTCGGTTTCTTTAGGCGTATTCTGTTCTACCCAACCTTGATATTTTGATTCGTATTTTTCAAATGCTATTTGAGGAGTAGAGGAATTGGTAAAGTAACTGAAAATTGTATAAGCTGCAAAGACGACTAAAAAAGTAGCAGCAGCTTTGAATACAAAGGATTTGCGAAAAACCATTGACGGGATTTTAGGTTGGGTTTCCTGGCTTTTTAATGCGGCAGCCATTTCTTCTTCTTCAAATTGTTTGTCCAATACCACATCTAATACCGCAAATTTTTGCCGTAATTTATCAGCTTCTTTGGCACGTATCGCTGCAATCATAGTTTGATATACCTCAACTTCTTTTTGAAGATTCTGGTCTGTTTGAAGTGTTTTTTCAAAGTTCTTCAATTCTTGACCTTCCAATTGATTATCTATGTAGAGTTCAATTTTGTTTAATATATTGTTCATTGTTTTATTTATTTTAAGAGTAATTCAATCTACCGACACTTTTCACTTAGCTTTGAATCTTAAGGAAACCTTGCCTCGAAGTAATTTCAAGCATTTTGATTTTCTATTACGAGCATTTTGGTCGTCTTTGTAGCCCATCTCATTTGCAATGGATTCCATCGCAAAACCTTTCCAATAATAGAGAGATAAGATTTCTTGACACTT
>JBMYXW010000411.1:0-4004 GCA_049608825.1 Chitinophagales bacterium | reverse complement strand
GTTCCTGAAGGTTTTTGGATAAAAGATTCAAAGTGGATTATAAGACTTTTTGAAGACCCCGATTTTGTAGCTAAGGTGAAAGAAAGGTTTCATTACTTCAATACAAATAGAAATTTCCTATTTGATGGAATAGATGAAAATGCGAAATATCTGAATTTTGCCCAAGCTGAAAACGACTCTACATGGCAAACACTTGGTGTCTATGTTTGGCCCAACAATGAGGTATTTGATACTTATGATGAAGAAGTTGAGTATCTTAAACAATGGATAGAACAGCGATTTGACTGGTTGGAGGTGGCGATAGGGGGGCTTTAAATATTCCATATTACTCAAGATTCGATTGTGGAGTTTTTTGTTGTTTTCGATTGAAGGTTCGGGATGGAATAAAAATATTAACTTTGTCAAGTCGAACCAAACAGATTTTAATCATGTCTTTAGTTGAACCCAATAAAGATTTTCACATACAAGAGTTGCATCTTCAAAACTTCAAATGTTTTGAGGATTTCACCATTCAATTTCCAAAACGGTTCACAGTATTGGTAGGAGATAATGGAAGTGGAAAAACGACTGTATTAGAAGGAGTCCTTTGGGGAATGTTGAGAAGAATTGCTGATTTTTTTGTGGATAAGATTGATAAAAAACCTTCTCCTCAATACAATATTCCAGTAGGGTATGTAAGGTTAAATATAGGTGACTATGGTACACTAAAAAAGTACATTCCTCAATACCCTTGCAAAATAAACTGTAATAGTTGGGTAAAAACACAAGAAATTTCATGGGAAAACGAATGTAGAGATTTAAGTAAATATCATCGCCCTAAAATTTTAAGCCGTCCTAATGTTCTTCAAGATATGTACCTTCAAATGATAGGAGGCGAAAGTAATTTGCCTCTTATAGCATATTATAAAACCAATCGTTTATGGGATATTTCTCCTTCAAAAAATGAGGATTTATACAATAAAGCCTCCAGATTGTCGGTCTATCAAACTTCTTTAAATGCTGATGCTACAGATAAAAATTTATTGAGTTGGTTCAAAAGAATGGCTTTGGTCGAATTTCAAGAAAAAATAGAGCCGCCTGAATTGGCTGCGGTAAAAAAGGCAGTATTGAGTAGTCTTCAATCTCTTTCTACAGATGGAAAAACAAAAATATACTACTCTGCAAGAGAAGATGATTTGTTGATTGACATTGGAGATGGATTGGAACTACCTCTTCGTATGTTGAGTGATGGCTATCGAAATACATTGGGAATGATTGCAGATATTGCTTACCGAATGGCAGAACTAAATCCACATATTACGACTGATTCTCCAGGCATTGTATTGATTGACGAACTGGACTTACACTTACATCCCAAATGGCAAAAACATATTGTCCACGATTTAAAAACCATTTTTCCAAACCTTCAATTTATCACAACAACTCACTCTCCTTTTATTATTCAGTCTTTGGAACAAGGAGAATTGGTAAAACTGGGTGATAACGATGGCATTACAGGAGAATATTCTGCCCAAAGCATTGAAGATATTGCAGAAAATGTACAAGATGTCCCAAATCCTCAATGGAGTGAAAAACGCAAAGCAATGTTTGAAGCAGCAACAAAATATTATCAAGCATTGCACAAAATAAACAAAAGCACTTCACAAAAAGAAATCACTCTTTTGAAAGCAGAGTTGGATAGATTGAGTGCGCCTTATGCAGACAATATCGCCTATTATGCTTTTTTGCAGCAAGAACGACTTATGAAGGAATTCGAATTATCAAGTTCTCAGAAAAACGGCAATAACAATGAGACCAATAAATAAAGGATTTGCCCCAAAACAATACAGCCGTTACCAAGATGCAAGAGATGATTTGGCAGATAAAATTGGTTGGTATTGTTCCTATTGTGAAATGCCTGTGAAAAATTTGCTCGCAGTAGAACACATTGTCCCAAGAAACAAAGGCGGTGCTGAATTGGAATGGCACAACTTCTTGCTATCTTGTACCTACTGCAATTCCATAAAAAGTAATAACAACAATTCGAGATTGGGCTATTATTGGGCTGATGTGAATGATACTTTTCACATTTTTACCTATCATCCGTTTTTCCCCATTCTTCCACACGCTTCATTGAATAAGCAAGAATATGTTTTAGCAGAAAATACAATTAAATTAACAGGTTTGGACAAGCAACCTGCTGCAATTCATACTCCTACATTGAGGGATACTCGTTGGGTTTCAAGGCAAGAGGCATGGGGAATTGCCTATAAATCATTGGCTAATTGGAGAAGGTTTCCTGTGTTGCCTTTATTGAATCAAATTGTGAACACAGCAGTTGGAACAGGGCATTTCTCTATTTGGATGAGTGTTTTTGAGGCAGAAAAAGGTTTGCAAAGTGCTTTCATTGATGCTTTTGTAGGAACTCAAAAATCACACTTTAACATATAATTTACTACAGCTCGTTTGCCTAGGAAAACTAAAAAGATAACATTACAATTTTCATCTTCGGAATGTGTTGATTTTAAGCATTTTTACTCATTCAAAATTCAACACTTATTCATTCAGCATTACCTACAACTCGCCTTACTCTCATAATACGCCTGTGGAATCTTCAACTGATAAGCCGTATCAAAATCCGAACAACCTCTATAGGTTTCGTTGTTGCCGATGAATGCCAAGCCTCGATAATAATACGCCATTCCATCTGTCGGCTTCAATTCTATGACCATCGTAAAGTCGCTAATCGCCTCATCATAGCGTTGCTGTAAGCTTTTGGCGATACCTCGACCTTTTATGGCTGCCACGAAATAATCATTTAGGTCTAAGACTCGATTGAAGTCTTCAACGGCTGCTGAATAATCTTTGGTGAGTGTGTGAGCAGAGCCTCTTGCCTGCAATGCCAAAAGGTAATCTGGTTTTTGAGCAATCGCCAAATTCAAATACTCCAAAGACTGCTTGAATTTACCAAGCTTCATAAATGTTGCTCCAATATTGTATTGAAGAGTCACATCATCATCCTGCACCGAAAGAGCTTTTTTCAAATCCTTCAATCCTTTTTTGAAGTTGTCCAATTCGACATAGGCATTGCCCCGCATTTGGAGTAGCTCCTTGTTGTAAGGGTCTTTCTTGATACTTTTAGACAGCAATTTCACCGCCGATTCAAAATCCTTTCCTCTCAACTTCAACATTGCCTGATTGTAGTAATATTTCACATCTTCCTGCGATTTAAAATCCAAATCTTTGCGGGTTTCTACTACTTCAACAGCAGGTGAAATCGTGACATCATACAGTACATCCATATCGACCGAGATAACATCTGGATTGCTGCTTGAAGGAGTTTTGTCTGAAGCTTTACTTCCATTGTTCTTCAATGCCTGCTTACGTTTCTTCTTATTGGCTTTTTGTTTTTCCTTCAATTTTTTCCTTTGGTTTTCTTCAAATGAATCCTCCGCTTCGCCAGTAGGTGAAGCCGTCGTTTCATCACCATATACTTCAAAAGCACTCTTATTTAGTGTACTTTTTTTGTTCTTCTTATTGTTTTGTGCAGATAGGTTCATGGAAGCCAAAAAACACAAAATACCGATTGTAAAAATCCAAACTTGTTTATTATTCATCATTCAAAATTCAATTATTCAAAATTGTCCTCTCTCCCCCATTCAAAATTCAAAACTGCCTTCACCTAAATATAACTTCCTTGATAAACTCCTCTCCTACTTCTTCGTTCATCAATTCTACAATTTTTTCCTTTGCATAAAAAAGTTCTTGTGACAATGGAGCAGAGTTGATTTTGAGATACAAAATATTCCTGCGAACACCTACAAAGTTCGTTCGATTGGCAATCGCTCCGCCCATAATTCGAGGCCAAGCTGCCACTACTTTTGCTTCATTCACCTTCGTCCTTAGTTGATAGGTGTCTAGCATGTAGTTGATTACGTCTTTTAGACTTTGTTGGTTGTCTTTTCGCTTCATATTGTTGTATTGTTGTATTGTTGTATTGTTGTATTGTTGTATTGTTGTATTGT
>JBMYXW010000410.1:0-4006 GCA_049608825.1 Chitinophagales bacterium | reverse complement strand
TCATTCTTCCTTCAGAAAACTCAAATAAATAAACGATTTATTTGGATTTGCAGTTGAGGATTGAATTTGTATTTACCTAAAGTGTTCAATTAGTCAGTGCTTGCGTTTGCACCTGTAATAGGATCTACAAGAAAAGGCATTTTATAGGTACACTTCAATTCAAAGCGATTGTCTCGCAAATTCAACTGACGTGCTGCGCTATACGTAATTTTGATAGCGACTCCCATATCTTCAGCCAAGTTTGGTATTTTTCCCAATACCTTCAAGGTTAATCGTTTTCCGTTCATTGTATTCACCACCGTCACTTGTGTTCCAACGGGAGCAGTTTTGTGTAAACAAAACATGTTTTGGCTCGAAGTAGAACCATCCATAAAGAAATTACCCAATACCTTTTCGGTGATGGTTTTATATACCACTTTTGGTTTTGGAGGTGGTGGAGGTTTTGTACTTACAGGAGGCTTCTTTTTAGTTGTATTTGAAGCAGTTGTTGTCTCTTTTTTAGGCGTTGGTTTTTTCTTAGGAGCTTCTACTTTTGGGGTAGCTTTCTTGCGGGTATTCGCAGCTATTTCGGCATCCTTTTTAGCTTTGGCAGCCTTAGCAACTTTGGCTTTTTGGGCAGCAATCTTTTTATTTGCAGCCGCTACTTCTTCTTTTGTTTTGGGTTTGGCTACAAATTTTTTCTGTCCATTTTTTGCAGGTTTATCTGTTGAAGCCACAGCCTCTTCTTCTACCTTTTCGATTTCCTTTGTAATAATAGCCACTTCTTTTGCCGTTGCTTTTTTGCTTTTGCTTGATTTACCAGCCTTAATTGCATCCAATTGAGTTTCCAACATTGCCATACGTGTTTTCAAACTGTCCAAACGCATCGTTGGGCTTGCAGCTTCACTTGATTGACCTGGTGTGAATTTCTTATGCCCATTTTTGGTACTGGTACTGGCACTAGGATAAGTAGAACTTGATGTAACGGCTTTTTGACTGCTACAAGAACTTAGCACAAAAACAAATAAGAAAAGATATGCTGCGAGTGATTTTTTCATTGTACTGGTGTTTTGAATTTTAAGGTGAAGTATTTCCCAACTGTTATAGAATCGTAAACTATTGACATTTGGACTTTAGGTATGTGGTGTGGTTTAAAAGTAAATCACTTCAAAAACAACGAATTCTATGCCAAAAGCCTCCATTTGATAGTCAAGCTTGAGAAATGAAGAAAGTGTGACACAAAAGGGGATTATTTGAGATTTATGTAGTTTTGCAAGGAGCAAAGATATATATTGCTCTTATTTTTTTACAAGGCAAACCGAAAAATCGAATACTTATGAGTGGTTGTGATGTTTATCAATTTCAATCTATTGACCGACCTTTAACGGAGAAAGAACGAAAAGAAATTGGTTCTTGGTCGAGTAGAAGTTACCCTACTGCTACTTCAGCGACTTTTATCTATCATTATGGGAGTTTTCGCCAGAACCTTGAAGATGCCTTAGCGGGGTACTTTGATGCACTCTTGCATTTTTCCAGTTGGGGAACAAAACGTTTGTTGTTTCGTGTTCCCAAAAACTTGATAGATATAAAAGCTCTCCGTCTGTATCAGATAGATGCAAACTATGATTACGAATGCGGATTTTCTATTCTTCCCAAAAAAGAGTATTTCTTATTGGATTTCACTTGGTCAGAAGAAGAAGGCAGTTGGATAGAGGAAGAAGAGTATCAAGTAGGAGATTTGATTGCCCTACGCAATGACATTATTCAAGGTGACTATCGAAGTTTGTACTTGTTTTGGTTGAAATTGGCAGCTTCAAAAAAAGAATTGGGAGAGGAGGATTACGATAATCCTGACGACTATGATGAAGATGAGGTAGACACAGTTCCCCCTCCAATTCCTCCCAATTTGAACAAATTAAGTGGTGCTCTTTCTGCTTTTATCGAATTGTTTGAAATAAACAAGGATTTGATAGCGGCTGCAAAACAGGCAAGCAAGGAGGTGAAAGCTCCTGAAATGGATTACGAAAAATTGGTCAAACAATTGTCTGAAAAAGAACGCATTGACTTTTTGATTCGATTGGCAAAAGGCGAAGTGAGAGTGGATTTACAGCTTCAAAAGCGGCTGCAAGACCTATACAAATCTACTTCAAAAACAACTTCAAAACCCAGTAAGCAATTTTCGATTCAAGAATTGAAGGAACAACAAAAAGTCGAAAAGAAAAAGCGAAAGGAAACAGAAGCCCAAGCTGCAAAAGAGGCGCACCGTCAAAAAATGCTGACTTTGAGCCGAGAGGTGAAAGCACATTGGGGAACAGTCTCCTACAACCTCGACCGCAAAACAGGAAAGGCGTATGACATTGCCACCGAAACGCTCAAAGATTTACAAGACTTGGCAATCTTTCAAGATAAAGTAGAGGAGTTCAAAGAAAAAATGGCAGAAATTCGGGAGGAATATGGGCGGTCTAAGGTCTTGTTAGTGCGATTTATGAAAGCAGGGTTGTTTTAATTTCAACAAAAAAAATTTGCAATCTCCAAAAAAATGGCTTAGTATTGCAGCTATTATAATAAAACACAATTTTTGTTACAAAATTTTCAATAAATGACCAATATCCTTACACATATCAACATCCTTGCTGCAATTTCAAATTGTTGTTGCTGCTGTTGTTGTTGTAAATTGAAGCATAAGCTTTGGTAGGATGTTGTTTATTCATTTATTGTAGTCTTGGTAATCAGACACAAATAAAGATAGAAGCCTTTCCAAAAGCAAATTTGGAAAGGCTTTTTTTATTAAAAATAGACTTCGGAAGTTTTCAAAACTTCTGAAGTCTCGATAGAAAAATATGACAAACATTATTTCAACATATCATTTTTCACATATAGGCACTTGCTGTTGTTGCTGTTGCTGTACTTGTAGTTTTCACTACCGAGATGGCTGAGGTTTGTAATACAATAGGTAAAACCAATAAGCACAAAGCCCCTCCGTAGTAGAACACCACATACAACAGAGGGGCTTTTTTTATTTACTGAAATCTCAAATTAAACACGTACAGACGTTTTAGTAAAACGTCTCTACAAACACCTAAAAAAACACAAAAACATCCAGTATAATGAATACCAATATTGATTTAAAAAATGTCAAAGAAGCGGCTGCAAAAAGCGACATTCTCGAATTGCAGCAAAAGATTGTCGACTTCAAAAGCGGTAAAATGATTGAAGACAAATTCAAGCATTACCGCCTGACAAGAGGCGTGTATGGGCAGCGTCAAACGGGCGTACACATGTTTCGCACCAAAATTCCTTACGGAAAATTGACCGCAGACCAATTGATTCGCATTGCCGATGTTTCCGAAAAATACACCAATGGAAACCTGCACTTGACGACCCGCCAAAACATTCAATACCACTACATTAAGTTGGACGATGCAACGGGCGTTTGGACAGATTTGGCAGAATCGGGAGTCACTGCAAGAGAAGCCTGCGGCAATACCGTCCGAAATTTGACCGCTTCGGCATCCGCAGGAATTGACCCCGACGAGCTGTTTGATGTCACTCCCTATGTGCATGAAACCTTCGAGTATTTTCTGAGAAATCCTATTTGTCAAGAGATGGGGCGCAAAATCAAACCCGCTTTTTCATCCAGCGACAAAGATTCTGCCTACACCTATTTCCACGATTTCGGCTTCATTCCACGCATTCAAAAGGACGATTTTGGTGAAGAACAACGGGGTTTCAAAGTAGTCATTGGCGGAGGTTTGGGCGCACAATCGATTATTGCACCAACGGCTTATGAGTTTTTGCCCGAAGAACAAATCATTCCATTCATGGAGGCTTCGATTCGAGTTTTTGACCGCTATGGCGAGCGTAACAAACGCTTCAAAGCTCGTATGAAATTTTTGGTCAAATCATTGGGTTTGAATGGTTTCATGGATTTGGTGCAAGAGGAATGGAAAGCACTCAAAAACAAAACCTATCCCATTAACCGAAATGCTGTGCCTAATCCCGCTTTTCCCCTGCAAAAAACACCTCC
>JBMYXW010000409.1:0-4018 GCA_049608825.1 Chitinophagales bacterium | reverse complement strand
AAGATTCGGATTGTCAATCAATTGTATGCTTTTATTGAAGCGAAATTGAAGCCCGATGATGTGTTGATTTTGACTGATGCCAACGTATTTTTCACTCCAACGACTTTTTACGAACTCTCCAAACACTACAAGAATCCAAAAATAGGCGTTGTGGCAGCCAATATTTTGAATTTGGGGGTCAAAGATGCAGGGATTTCGTTTCAAGAGAAATGGTATATTCAGCGAGAAAACAGTGTGAAATATTTGGAGGGGATATGGGGTGGTTGTATGATGGGCGCATTTGGGGCAGCTTATGCTTTGCGAGCTAATTTGTTTGAGAGAGTACCCGAAAATTTTATTGTAGATGATTTTTACCTCACCCTCAAAGCGATAGAAAAAGAAACCCTGTCTATCAAAGAACCTGCTGCAATTTGTTATGAAGATGTATCAGACGATATTTTTGAAGAATTTCGACGCAAGAAGCGCATTTCGGCGGGTAATTTTCAAAACTTAGCGACCTTTGCAGCCATGACACATCCGAGGGAAGGGAAAGTGGCGTTTTGTTTTTGGTCGCATAAAGTGTTGAGGTGGTTGGGACCTTTTTTGATGTTGATTGCTTTCATTTGCAGTCTCTTATTGTCCTTCCAAAACCATTTTTATGCCTCAATGTTATGCTTACAAGTGGCAATGTGTGGCATCCCTTTGTTGGATTACCTATTGAAGAAAATACATGTTCACTCCAAAATATTGCGATTCATCACTTATTTCCAATTGATGAACATCGCACTTTTATTGGGATTTTTTAATTACCTAAAAGGAATAAATAGCAATGTCTGGAAACCTACCAAACGAAACTAAACAATACGAACTCAATACGATTGAGGAGGCTATAGCCGACATCAAAGCTGGAAAACTGGTCATTGTAGTGGATGACGAAGACCGTGAAAACGAAGGTGATTTTATTACGGCTGCTCGGAATGTAACGCCCGAAATTATCAATTTCATGGCAACGTATGGGCGAGGCTTGATTTGTGCGCCTTTGTTGGAAGACCGTTGTGACGAGCTACAATTGCAGATGATGGTACAGAACAATACGACCTCTCACGGAACGCCCTTTACGGTTTCGATTGATTTGATTGGGCATGGGTGTACCACAGGTATTTCGGCAACGGATAGAGCCAAAACGGTTCAAGCATTGATTGACCCCAATACAAAACCCGAAGAATTGGGCAAACCTGGTCATATTTTTCCATTGAAGGCACGACGGGGCGGTGTGCTTCGACGAGCAGGACATACAGAAGCAACGATTGACCTGGCAAAATTGGCAGGTTTTGAGCCTGCGGGCATTTTAGTCGAAATCCTCAATACGGATGGCACGATGGCAAGAATGCCTGATTTACAAATAATTGCGAAGCGTTTTGATTTAAAAATCATCTCTATCGAAGATTTAATTTCTTATCGTTTGGTGAAAGACCGTTTGATTAAGCGTGAAGTACACAAAAAAATAACTACTCGTTATGGTGATTTTGACTTGATTGTATTCACCGAAAAAGGCGAGTCGAACAATGTACACCTTGCTTTTGTGAAAGGAAGTTGGCAGCCCGATGAACCTGTATTGGCTCGTATTCATTCTTCTGCTCTCGGCAAAAACGTCTTGGATTCGCTTCAATACGGTACTGATAGCCCCCTACATTTGGCAATGAAACGGGTAGCGGAAGAAGGAAAAGGTTTGGTTTTGTATATGAATCATCAAAGCGTAGAGGATGAATTTCTGAACTTCTTGAAGAGTCAAGAGGAGGATTCCACAACCCAACAAACGCCTTCAAAGGCATCTTTGGGGCAACGAGATTATGGCATTGGCGCACAGATTTTGAGAGATTTGAACATTCACAAAATGCGCTTTTTGACCAACAGCCCTAAACGTCGAATCGGATTGATTGGTTATGGTTTGGAAATTGTCGAAAATGTACCTTTGGGCGGAAAATCGGAAGGGGATAGTGGAGATAGTCCGAAATTCGCATAATTTATTTGGTTCTTTGACAATTTTTGTGAAACACTGCAAAAAATGGCAACTCATTTTCTTCAATGGGAGGATTGGAGCTAACACCTAATATCTCATTGAAGAATGTTGTTGTGAATGATATTGATATGCTTATTTTTTGACTATTACTAGCTTGATTTCTTTGTTTAAAATAATCAAGTTAACCAATAAAAGGTTGCCAGAAGACGTTCCTCAAAAAGAAAACATTTTTTTTTCTGAAAATTACTTTCTTTTCCTTACATAATTCTGACCTTTTCCCTATTTTAGCGACACTATGAAAAAAAAAATATTAGAGATTTGTTTAATAGTAATACTCATTACTACTGTTACCTGTATGTCTTCTGTTATGGCACAGACAGATTCCTTGAAAAAGGAAGAGGTGAAACCAATTGAGAAAACAAATAAAGTCTATACAGGCAATATTAGCTTTTCGAGTGATCCCAATGTGAACGTTCAGCCACCACCAGAAACGCATACACCAAGCCCTAACTACCAACAACAAAATTATACGCCTTCACAGTCTTACACTGGCAGTAGTAGTATAGGTATTAACAATCCTTTTCAATATTATTCAGACGAACATTATCGAAGCCGGATCAATAATTTGGCACAAAACTGTCAATTACCCATTACTTATAACAAGTATGTTCGTACTTTTATTGAGGTCTATACCCATAGAAAACGAGATGTTTCACAGCGTATTTTAGGAAAGGTTAATATTTACTTCCCCATCATCGAAAAAATCTTTTTAGAAGAAGGTGTACCATTGGATTTGAAATATTTGGCAGCGACTGAATCGGCTTTGAATCAACATGCCGTTTCGAGAGCAGGAGCAACGGGTTTGTGGCAGTTTATGCGGGCAACGGGTAAGGAGAACGGTTTGACGATTAACTCTTATGTGGATGAACGATTGGATCCTTATAAATCCACAAAAGCAGCCGCTCGATTTTTCAAAAAATTGCACCGAAAATATGGAGATTGGTTTTTGGTTATTGCAGCGTACAACTGTGGCCCAGGAAATGTGAATAAAGCCATGCGTCGAACAGGGGGACATACTTATTGGGGAATTCGTAGAGCTCTTCCTCGTGAAACAAGAGGTTATGTGCCGTCTTATATTGCCTGTGTTTACTTTATGAATTATTACTATGATCATTACCTCAATGCAGAATATCCACCTTATGGTACTGCTTATGCCAATGCTGCAACGGTGCCAGTTTATGGGCCATTGAACTTGGCAAGCATTGCAGCCACAACAGGTGTAAATGTATTTGAATTGGAACACCTCAATGCAAGCATGAAAAAGCGTTATTTGCCAGCAGGGCATCGTTTTGACCTTCGATTGCCTGTAGGGGCAATTGCAGCTTTTCATGCCAATCGAGGAGGAATGGATAGCCAAATCGTATATGCTCCAAATGCCAATGTAATGCCTGCTTCTTCTATACCTGCAAACAGCCAGATTACCCATGCAACTTCGACCAATACCCTAATGCCAAATGGGAAAGATATTTTGATTAATTCCCCTGATTCACGCATTTCAGGAACTTATACCAAAACAGAAGATGGTAGGATGGTTCCCGTAGGAAGCAATACCGCATCGGTTTACAATTCTGTTAATAACTACAACTCAACTACTCCCGCTACTACTAATTATTCTACAAATAACACAAGTACTTATGCGCCTCCACCTTCTGCATATACCCCTCCTGCAAAAACGACTCCCAAAAAACCTACAACATCCAATACAAGCAAGCTGACTTATACAGTTCAAAAAGGAGATAACATAGGATTTATATCAGAATGGTACGATTGTGGCGCAAGTCAAGTTCGAAGATGGAATCGTATTGGAAATACAATAAAGGTTGGTCAAAAATTGACGATTTACAAGGACAAAAAAGTAGCTCATAAATACAAAGGTGTAAATACAATGACTTTCTCTGAAAAACAAAAGTTTGCTTCAACAGGTCTTGCTCCTTCAAGTACTACTACGAGAGTTGCTCG
>JBMYXW010000408.1:0-4026 GCA_049608825.1 Chitinophagales bacterium | reverse complement strand
TAAAACCACGAAGTAAATATCAAAAATCAATCATTCCGTTCTACTGAAAAGCCCACTACTTAGCCAACAACAATTTGATGTGTTGAACCTCTCCATTTGCAGTCGTTAATTTGGCAATGTAAGTTCCTGTAGGCATTGCAGACCCAAAGGCTACTTGATAGTTTTGTCCCCCTTCTGCTGTACCATCAAATAGGGTAGCCACTTTTGCACCTCTTATATCGAATACCTCCATAAGAACTTGCTCGTCTGTATCTACATGGAAGTGAATCATTGTTTCGTCCGCAAATGGGTTGGGAGCAGCCATTAGTTGGGTTACAGCGTCTATATCCGCCTTACGACCTCTGCCTCTGCTCCTACCTCTTGAGCTATGTGAAATGGTGATATTCATGACTTCTTCATTTCCTAAACAGTCTGTTACGGTCAAGGTATAAACTCCTGTTTGGGTCAATTCCGATATATCTTCGGTTGTAGCTGTAAAGTCGCCAGGCCCTGTCCAAGAAAAACTCACATTGCCATTACAAGGACCACCACTTACAGTCACATCAATAGCCCCTGTTGTAGTTCCTCTCAAAGGGATATTTGTTGTGGAGTTTACCTGAATGACAATAGGAGGATAACAATTCATGGTCAGTTTATAATTTCCTTGTTCTCCATAAAATCCTGATAAGTAGAGATAATAGGTTTCACCAGCTACAGAGTTCAAAACAACTACAGAAGTATAACCATTTACAAAATTCTTTCCTCCATCTTCATCTTCTGCCACACACTGTTGTTGTCCACAGTGTCCTTTGAAGATTTGTATATTGGTATCGAAATTGGTCTGTGGATGATCCGTAGAAAACTGCATGGCTTCGCCCGTTCCTACAAATGTGTACCAAACACCTTCATCAGGGTTGACTACTTTATCAGCATTTCTATCTGGTGCATTACATGCCTCCATCAAATCATTATTGGTATATTGAAGTGTATTGCCCATAGTCATATCTCCACATTGAATAGGTAGTGCATTGACACACAAATCGCCACAAGGGGCGCAGGCGGGCCCTCCACAATCTATACCTGTTTCAGTGCCATTTTGGATGCCATCTCCACAAGGATTCACTGTTGTAGGAGCTTCAAAAAAGAAAATGCTGCTTCCAATAGCTAAAGCAATCGCTCCACCATTGGGCTTGAAAAACTGATAAATAAACTCATTGGTAGTTTCTCCTTCCGCAACACCAAAGGCATTCAACAAAGGAACAGGCATGGGGCCTCCTCCCAAAAGATAATTGTTGGTTTTGGTAGATTCAACCTTCACCAAAAGTACGTCCATTGGTAAGGTGGGTCCGCCTGATCCATCCATTGCAGGAAGGATTAACTTCCCTTCTCCTACTACTGTACGGATGTTTTGGATAGTGCTTCTGATTTCACCTGGTACTTGGTTCAATCCAAAACCTGCTACACTTATTTCAAAATGTAGTGGTTTTGTGTCAGTTTGTGTCCATTGTTTCCCAAAGCTCATCGGAAACTGTACTATGTCAATGCGTCCTTCAAAATCTTCGACCGCAGCAGGAAATCTCAAAATATCGTTTGCTCCACCTGTAATGGGTGAGATAGGATAAGTCACATCTTCTACTGTCCTCCCTACTTCATACCATCCAGTTTCATCGACAGCTTCATAGCGCTCACTTTCTATGTCAAAAGCTTGAACGGCAAGACCGACATCGTGGACATTCAAAGCTTCTGGAAAAATGGGGCTATTGGTAGCATCGAAATATTCATTTGTAGAAGAATTTTCTGGCACTAAGGAAGAATAATCCCATACTTGACCAACTCCTGTAGTCGGAATAGGCACACCTACTGAAGATCCATTGTAAGCATTTCTTGTAAAACTTGCCTGTCGGGGGAAATTCGCCTTAGTGATGGTCAATTGTGGTTGGGGGTGAGTAGCTTGTGGTCTATATTGATATCCATCCCCATCAATAAACAAAACTCTATCTGGAAAATCTGGTGCATAAAATGAATAACTAACTCCAAAATCTGTGACAGCTCCTTGTGTTGTTCCAAAAGCGCCTAATAATGCAGGAGGTGCGGGGAATCCACCTACAAAAAAACTGTCTATTCTGCTACTTGTGACTTTGAGGAGTAGTACTTCTACTGGATCAGAAGGAGTGCCGTCTTCCAATGGTATAATCAATTCCCCATAGCCTACTACTTCTCTGGTATAACTCAAGTATTGTTTATCAACTCCTGGGGTTTGATTCAAGCCAAATGCACCAACTGTTAGTTCAAAATCCGTATAAGCAATGTAGGTATCTGACCATTGGTCTTTATAGTTTGCAGGAAACCGTATAAGATCATTCGTACCTCCTTCATAGGGTCTGGCTATAGGGGGAAATCTCAAAACATCATTGGCTCCTCCTGTAATGCTACCAATGGGAAAAGAAGTATCTATGACTTTATTCCCTACATTCTTATAGCCTGTTTCATCTATACTTAGATAAGAATAATTAGGAATCTCAAATCCTTGAAAGTTAAGATTACCAAGAAAACGAATCGAGGCATTGGGAAAACCAGGATCATTGCTAGCATCTTCATCTTGTACTGAAAGCTGAGTTCCTAAGGGAATTTCAGAATAATCCCATAATTGATTGGAGCCTTCGCTGGGTGTAGCAATACTTGTGTTGGTTTTAGAGTAATAAACATCTGTACCAGCTTGTACGGGGAAATTACTTTTTTTGAGGGTTACTTGCGCATTCAGTAAGGACATTCCTGTACATAGTAATAAGAAAAAAATGGTTTTAATTGTAAGTTGTCTCATGTCTTAATTTTTTTTGAATTATAACTTTGATTTAGAGAAGGTTGAAGTGGAAGACATTACTTCCATCTCCTTTTGTTTGCTCATTAATAGCAGAAATCAAAAAAGGTTACCCTTGTTAAAAATAATTTTAAAACTAAATTAGGTATCGGATACCTTGAAGGTATCCGATACCTATAAATAAAAACCCAGTGTTTCTACGAGAGAAAACACTGAGCCTAATTACAAGTTAAATGATAAGACTTCATTCAATCTATCAATCCACCATCAACTTTCTACTCATTTGCCGCTTACCCGATTGAAGCATCACCAAATACATACCCGTTCTCAAATCTCTTTTTTCGATGCGAATACTATGCTTTCGAGCAGTCATTTCACCTAGAGATTGTTGGCGAACCATCTGCCCTTGAAGGTCAAAAATTCGTAGGGTCAAATCAGTTGTTTCATTCAGAACGATTTCAAGATTGCTGTGCGATTGAAGGGGATTGGGAAAGAGTTGGAGGGAAGTTATTTGATCTTCCAAAGAAGCGATTCCAACAGCGATTTCGGTATCACAACTTCCAAAAGTAAAATCAGTGGTGCGGTACATTCCCCGACCATGTGTAGCGGCATACAATACATTGCAGCTTATTTCTCTCATTTGCTCAAATTGAAGGCTGTGAACAGGCACTCGTCCCATGATGCCATTTTCTTCTGTCCAAGTTTGTGCCGCAAAATCATATTGCCAGATGCCCAATTCTGTGCCGACAAGTAGTGTATTGGGCTCCAATGGATTTCTTGCCACGCTGTAAACAGGCATGAGAGGAAGGTTGGATTGAAGGGAAGTGAAACTTGGGTTTTGCGAAGCAGCATTGATAGATTCCATAATATTGGACGCATGTCCATAGTTTCCGAGACCTACAATAATGTGATTGGGGTTTTGTAATACATTGATACTGCTAATGTATTGAAAATTCTCCGTTGCAGAAGTCTCAATAAGAGTGGGATTTTCTTTATCTAAATCTGTGATATGTAGTATTTCTCCACTTGTTGTTCCCACATAAACGTCTGTTCCATTACTGGAAACAGCTATTGCACTGACGCAAGTAAAATTGCTTTCAAACTGTCCGATTTTTCTCCAAGTCGGTGTCGTACTAAAGTCCAATGCTCCTTCGGTCATCCAAACTTCTCCTTCACAATTACCTGTCACAAACATGGAGTTTTCCTCACCGCTTATAATATTTCCGATG
>JBMYXW010000407.1:0-4031 GCA_049608825.1 Chitinophagales bacterium | reverse complement strand
TATTTTTCTATAAAAAAACAAGTGTTAGGAATAATAGGGGAGTGATAGTAAACTTATCGTCCGCACCCTTTTTTCAAAAAAATGTAATTAGCCTGTTTTTTCAATTCACTCAATGAGAGCTTATTGTAAAATTATTATTTCCTCATCTGTTTTAGATGAATTTATCATGATGTATTGATTTTCAATTTTAGATGATTTTTTTATATGTTATTAAAAAAATGAAATTAATTAATTTTCTTAAAAAAATAGTACTTTTCAACTTTAACTCCACAAAACAATGATTATCAAAACATTAAATCTGCATTAATTATTTCCATGAGAATGACCTGTAAAAAGAACGAATTATACAAGGGTTTTTGAAGAGGTGCGGAACGTAAGGTAAAACGAATAGGGTTGCTAAAATAATAAAAAAATACTTCTAAAGCGTTTTTTTGAAGAGAGAAGGGGGAAGAATGTTCAAAGGAGAAAAAAGAAAACGCTACAAGTTTGAACTTGTAGCGTTTTTTAGTTGTATTACAAAACTTTGTGAAAAAGCAATATTTACTTAGTTCACAGAACTTTCTAATGTCTTACCTGCTTTGAATTTAACAACGTTTTTAGCAGGATATTTTCTTTTGGCACCTTTGGGATCTTGTGGGTTTACTCCCATTCTTTCAGGGCGGTGAACCGAGCTCCAAGTACCAAAGCCTACCAATGAAACCTTATCGCCCTCTTTCAGTGCGCCTTTTACAGCCTCCATTACTGCTTCCAAAGCAGCACCAGCTTGTTTCTTGGTTAACCCAGCACCATCTGCTATCTTGTCAACTAATTGTCCTTTGTTCATGTATTAAATAATTTATAGGATTTATGAATAGATTATGTTAAAAGGCAAATGTAGAGGCTTTTTTAACATTCTGCAAATCTTTTTAGTACTCAAAGCTATGAATTTGCAATGATATGGACATATATTTGCAGCATTTTAAAAGCAACGTCCTATACTAACAGCGATTGACGGTTATTGTTTAGTTTTTTATCAAATTAACAATCTGCTTGTTTTTTTAGTAATCAAAAATGTGTAATGGTATGAAAGAGACAGGTTTTACGAATATACATATTCAATTAGGGGCAAAAATGGCTTCCTTTGCAGGCTACAATATGCCGATTAGTTACAGTAGTATTACGGATGAGCATGTTTGTGTGCGAGAAAGAGTCGGGATGTTTGATGTCTCGCACATGGGGCAATTCATTGTACGAGGAGAGGGCGCATTGGCTTTGATTCAGCGCATTAGTAGCAATGATGTGTCGGCATTAACGATTGGAAAGGTGCAATATTCGTGTTTGTTGATGTCTGATGGCGGAATAGTGGACGATATGTTGGTGTATCACCTTCAAGAAAATGGTTACATGTTGGTCGTCAATGCGTCGAATATCGAAAAGGATTGGGCATGGATCAAACAACATCAGACTGAAAATGTAGAATTGATAGATATTTCTGCAAAAACTTCTCTATTGGCAGTACAAGGTCCCAAAGCAGTTGAGGCTTTGGAAAGCTTGACAGATATGGATTTGGCAGGAATGAAATATTATACTTTTGAAAAAGGTACTTTTGGTGGTGTTGAAAATGTGTTGGTTTCTGCAACGGGCTATACAGGTTCGGGCGGTTTTGAGATTTACTTCAATGACGAACACAGTGCTTCAATATGGGAAAAAATCATGGAAGCAGGCAAAGAGTTTGGTTTGCAGCCGATTGGATTGGGGGCGAGAGATACGCTTCGATTGGAAAAGGGCTTTTGTTTGTATGGAAATGACATTGACGAATCCAGAAACCCTCTTGAAGCGGGCTTGGCTTGGATTACCAAATTCTCCAAAGATTTTGACGCAAAAGAAGCTTTATTGCAACAAAAGGCAGAAGGTTTGAAGCAGCGATTGGTGGGTTTTATATTGCAAGAAAGAGGCATTGCCCGACAGGGTTATCCGATTGTGGATATTGAAGGAAATACGATTGGCGAAGTGACTTCTGGCACTCAATCCCCGATGCTCAAAAAAGCGGTTGGCTTGGGCTATGTACCTTTTGACCTACGCAAAACGGGTACAGAAATTTTTATTCAGATTCGGAAGAAACGGATTCCTGCAAAGGTGGTGAAATTGCCGTTTGTTTAACCCAAGTAGAGGGATAATCCGAACAAAACAAAGCCAAACATGCCTCCATAAAACTGCATGTTTCCAAAATACTTCTTTCCAGAATACATGACCAGCAACAAAACTGCCATCGTGACCAAGGTAATGTAGAGAGGCGGAGAGGTATTGGTCTGTAATGCCAAAATATTGTTGAGTCCCAAGACACTCAATAGCACACCAAAGAGTAAACTCATTCCTTGCCAGAGCTTCCAAACTTCTGCATTTGCACCAGCTACTTTTATCCGCCCAATAGAGGAGATTTTTTGTTGGACTTCATCCGAAACCAATTCTTTGAAGTGAACAATGGTGTGAAGAATACCGATGATAATAAAAAGGGTGCTGCCGATAAGGTATAAAATAATTGAAGTGGTCATGATGTTGTTTATTTTTGTAATGAAAATAGGTCTCACAAAGGATTCGCATTAAAAGTATCTCCTTGATTCAAATCACCTGTTTGGTAGCCTTTTTTGAACCACCGTACCCGTTGTTCAGAAGAACCATGCGTAAAAGAATCAGGAACTACATAACCCTGTGTTTTCTTTTGGATGTTGTCGTCTCCAATCGCATGAGCGGCATCAAGAGCTTCTTGAATATCACCTGATTCCAAAATGTCGTTCATTTCGTCCGCATGATTCGCCCACACACCCGACAAAAAATCTGCTTGAAGCTCCAAACGTTTCGACAATTCATTGTATTCCTTTTGAGGAATTTTCCCTCGTTGAGAACTTACTTGTCCACTGATTCCCAAAAGATTCTGAACATGGTGGGCTACTTCATGCGCCACTACGTATGCCATCGCAAAATCACCCGACACACTGAACTGTTTCTTCAATTGTTGGTAAAAACTGAGGTCAATGTAGAGTTTATAGTCTGCAGGGCAATAAAAAGGGCCCGTTGCAGCACTTGCATGACCGCAGGCGGAACTGACCGAACCTGTGAAAAGCACCAAAATGGGTTCTTTGTAAGGTTTGCCGATTTGCTCTTTGAACAAACGATGCCAGACCTCTTCGGTATCGTTCAAGACCACCGAAACAAATGCTGCTAATTCATCTTCTTCTGCGCTTCTCGGCGCATTGTTATTCGTCGTTTGAGCTTTTGGTTGTTGCTGCTGTTGTTGAATTACCTGCCTCAAAATACTGCCAGGATCTTGTCCCATCAACAAGGCCAAAACCACCATAATAATGGTGCCGACACCAATTCCGCCGCCAATTTTCTTTGCTGTTTGCCCTCTACGATCTTCTACGTTTTTACTTTTTTCTCGTCCTTTCCAACGCATATTATTTTGTGTTTAGGTTTATAATTGTATTTAGGTTGATAGTCGTATTTGAGTTGATAATTGTGGTTAAACTTTTGAGTAGATTAATGTAGCTACATGATTAGCCAACACCTTAGAGACAGTTTTGAAAAACTTTTGTCACTGCAAAATACTTAATTTGCGGCTGTTCTAAAAATTAAAGGTGGGATTTGATTATTTGTTCAAATATTCGCCCAATCTGCTATCAAAGTTTCGTCAATCAACTCCATACAGGCAAAGTGTTTTTTGGGACATTTTTTGTAGCCAATTTTGGAGCAAGGACGGCATTTTACATCCTTTCTTTCAAAAATCTCGTAACTCCCTTTTCCATTTGCAGGTAAGTAAGGATACATCCCAAATTCGGGAATTGTATTGCCCCATATTGAGGCGATGTTTTGGTCGAATGCTGATGCGATGTGCATCAAACCCGTATCGTGTGTGATGACTTTCTGGGCTTGTCGAACGATGGAAGCCGATTGATGGAGTTTGAATTTGCCACAGGCATTGAAGACATGCTTTCCCGATTTGTAGGCGATTTCTTCACCCATTTCAGCATCGTCTGAACCGCCCAATACAAGGA
>JBMYXW010000406.1:0-4033 GCA_049608825.1 Chitinophagales bacterium | reverse complement strand
CAAATTCAAGGCTCAAATTCAAACACAAAAAAACATACCCAAACACGTACAGACGTTTTATTAAAACGTCTCTACAAACACGCAGATACACAGAATACCCAAACACAATTATCAACACAAACTAACACGTACAGACGTTTTAGTAAAACGTCTCTACAAACAATTGACTTTGAAAATTTCCATCAATATATTCCCAAAGCTTCAAATATTTCACCAATAAACTTCAAAAAAGCCACACCTACCAAACCGATTATTTTCATCCTTGCGCCACCACGTTCTGGCACAACGCTTTTGAGAGTTATGTTGGCAGGACATCCGCAGCTTTTTGCAGCCAACGAACTCCAATTGTTGGGCTTTGATACGATGAAAGAACGAAGCGAGGCGTATAGTGGAAAGTTTGGATTGTGGAAAGAAGGGCTGATTCGGACGGTGATGGAATTGAAGGGATGCGATGCTGAACAAGCCAAATTTTCGATATTTCAATGTGAACAACAAGGACGTAAAACCTTTGAGATGTATCGTTTATTGCAACATTGGATAGGTGATAAAACTTTGGTGGACAAATCTCCGTCCTATTCTATGGACTTCAATATTTTGCAACAAGCGGCACAACAATTTGGTGACAAAGCCATTTTCATACACCTGGTTCGGCATCCATACTCCATGATTCAATCCTTTGCCAAAATGAGAATGAATCAAGTTGCTTACCTCAAACCGCACTCCTACAATGCTCGTGAAACGGGTGAATTGACCTGGACGCACAGCCACCAAAACATTGACAAATTCCTCCAAACTATTCCTCAAAATCGCCAATACCGTCTTCATTTTGAGTATTTGGTGCAAAATCCTGAACGCCATATTCGAGAGATGTGTGAGCAAATTGGTTTGTCTTTTCACAAAAACATGATTCGTCCTTACGACAATATCAACTCCAAAATGGTGACTGGATTGTATAAAGACAGCAAGGCTATGGGCGACCCCAAACTACTGCAACAAAGGGGCATCAATCCAAAATTGGCGGATAGCTGGAGAGGAGTTTTGACCGATAATTTTTTGAGTGAAGCGACTTGGGAAATGTATCAGAAATTATGATATTTGGTTGATGCTGTTTCTTAGTGAACTCTCTGGATACGTGGTAGATGCTTTTACTTGAACCGCTTCAAATGTCGCCGAACCTCTTAGATGTCGGCGACATTTCATTGCCTTAATAGTCATTTCCTAACACAGGTGAGTCAAAAAAATCTCCCAGTCTCTGCGTTCAAAATTGCGCCCATACAAACACCCAAACACAAAAAATCATTCATATCTCAAAGCCTTCACAGGATTCCCAATTCCAGCCTTCACACTCTGATAACCCACTGTCAGCCAAGCAAAAACCAGCATCAAAATACCCGCCAAAACAAATGTTCCCAAGCCAATATTCACATGGTACTCAAAGTCGTTCAGCCATTCATACATCACATAATAAGACACAGGAATCGCAATCATAAAAGCAACCAAAATCAATGCTCCAAACTCCTTTGACAATAGCAACACCACATCCGAAACCGTAGCACCTAAGACTTTGCGAATGCCAATCTCTTTGGTGCGTCGTTCGGCGGTGAAAGTAGAAAGCGCAAACAGCCCCAAACAAGCAATCAAAATGGCAAGGAAAGCAAAAAACTGCATCATCGCCTGTTGTTGTTGTTCGGTTTCGTAAAGTTCCTCATAGATGACATCCAAAAACTGGTAATCAAAAGGGTAATTCGCTGCAAACTCCCCCCAAATCTCCTCAATATCCCGAATGGTAGATTGCAGGTCATTGGTGTTCGCTTTAATAGCAATCAGGCGGTAATCTGTATCTGTGGACATAACCAAAGGCTCTACTTTTTCCTTCAAAGACAGGAAATTATAGTCTTTCACAATACCCACAATTTTTCGAGGCATGGTATCTCGCATGTTTATTGACAAAGATTTGCCAATGGCTTCTTCCGCTGTCCAGCCGAGTTTTTTCAAAGTCGTTTCATTAATCATGGCAGCATCTGTCAAATCACTTCCATATTCTTTCAAGTCAAAATCACGCCCTGCCAACAATTCCAATCCCAAGGTTTCCAACATATCTCCGTCACAAAAAACGGTTCGTGTCACCCAATCTTCATCCTTTTTTCCATCAACATGGATTTCATATTGGTCGTGAAAACCACCAGGTACACCCGACATCATTGAAGCATGAACGATATTGGGATTTTGAAGCAGACGCTCTTTAAAACGGTCTCGGTTCTTATCAATATCTCGGTTGTCAAAAGGAATCATAATCACCTGTTCTTTGTTATAACCCAATTTTTTATCTTGGATAAATTGCAGTTGATTGTAAATCACAATTGTACCGATAATCAATAAAATAGACAGGCTGAACTGAATGACCACCAATACTTTTCGCAAGCTAATATTTCCAGTATTCATCACCATTTTACCCTTCAATGTTTGGGCAGGTTGAAAGCTCGACAAAAACAAAGCGGGATAACTTCCTGCTGCCAATCCAACGACAACGACCAATCCCAAAACGCTCAAAGGCAAAACCATGGACTCATAATTGACCGCCAAAACCAAGTCAAATAGGCTATTGAAGTAGGGCAAACTCAACTCCACCAAAACCAAACCAATCACGACTGCTCCCAAAACCAAGAGCATAGATTCGCCCAGAAATTGCACAATCAATTGCTGTCGATTTGCACCCACCGTTTTGCGAATACCTACCTCTTTTGCTCGGAGCATGGAGCGAGCCGTTGCCAAGTTCATAAAGTTGATACAAGCAATTCCCATAATGAAAACCGCAATGATTCCGAACAAATACAAACTGCGTTTGTCGCCATGTCTCGCATTGTCATACTTCGTAAAATTGTCGAAATATACTTGTGTCAAAGGCTGCAATTGCAGATCAATACGTCGCCCCATTTCTTCAAAATCGTCACCAAAATGCCTGTCCATAAATCCAGAGAGCTTGGCTTCAAAAACTTTGGCATCTACTTTGGGGTGCAACATTACATAAGTAAACATATTGTTATTCCACCATTCCATCACCCAACTAAAACGAGCAACATTGGCGAAAGGGAGTAAAAAATCCAAATCTAAGTGGGAATATTCGGGAATATCCTCCAAAATACCCGCCACAATAAAATCCCAGCGGTCGTCCACACGCATTGTTTTGCCTATTGGGTCTTCTGTTCCAAAATACTTTTTAGCAGCCCTTTCGGTCAAGACCATATTTTGTGGTTGATTCAAAACCGTTTCTGGGTCACCTTCCTTCAATTTGTATGAAAATACCCGAAAAAAAGTAGAATCAACAAATGCCACTCCTTTCTCTTTGTAAGTAATGTCTTGATATTTAACCGCTTCTCCTGTCCAAGTCAACATCACCCGAACCGATTCCTGTACCTCATCAGGATATTCCAACTGCAAATGCGGCCCATACGTACCAGATGTCATTGGAGTAATCGTTGCAGATTCTCCTGCATTGAGTTCGGGAACTCTCAATACTCGATGAACTCGGTCTTTTTCTACATGAAATTGGTCGTGTCGCAATTCGTTTCGGACATACAAAAAGATGATAATCCCAACCGCCAAAGCAACCGACATTCCAAACACATTGATAAAAGTCGTGCCTTTGTTTCTCCAAAGATTGCGGAGAGCAGTTTTTAGATAATTTCTATACATGGATTGTTGTTTTTATGTTGATAAGTGTGTTTATGTTGGTAATCGTGTTTAGGTTGATAATCGTGTTTGGGTGTTTGGGTGTTTGGGTGTTTGGGTTTGTAGAGACGTTTTACTAAAACGTCTGTGTATGTTCGGTGTGTCTTTTTTGGATAAATGCTTTTTCTTTCAAGCTGTCACTTCAACTGTTGACAAGGCTTGCAGCCGTTGTCAAAGTCTTCATTCATTGGAATATATTCTAAATCAAGTGAGCAAAAACCTCTGTGTCTCAGTGCCTCCGTGTTCAATTTCTAAATCAAGTGAGCAAAAACTTCTGTGTCTCAGTGCCTCCGTGTTCAATTTC
>JBMYXW010000405.1:268-4042 GCA_049608825.1 Chitinophagales bacterium | reverse complement strand
ATTTTTCCAGCTTCTTTGACCGCTTTTTCAGAACCAAATTCCACATAAGCATCATAACCAATCACTTCTGCTCGAATGAATCCTTTTTCAAAGTCCGTGTGAATCACACCCGCAGCCTGTGGAGCTTTCATACCTTCGGTAATCGTCCAAGCCCGCACCTCTTTGACACCAGCGGTGAAATAGGTAATCAATTTGAGCAAACGGTAACAAGACTGAATCAATTTGTTGATACCAGGCTCAGATAAGCCCATTTCCTGCAAAAATTCTGAGCGTTCCTCAAACGTTTCCAGCTGCATGATTTCCGCTTCCATCTCTGCTGAAATATACAATACCTCTGCATTTTCGTCCTTCACCGCTTCTTCCAATGCCTTTGTATATTCATTTCCATCTACCGCAGATTCCTCGTCCACATTGCAGACATACAAAATAGGCTTGTTGGTCAATAAAGGTAAATCATCGAAAAAAGCACGTTCATCTTCCTCCAAAGGCGCAGTCCTTCCAGACTCTCCTTTTTCGAGGTGTTCTTTATAGACCTTCAATATGGCAATACCTTTTTTGGCATCTTTATCATTGGCTTTCAATCTTCTTGACAGTTTTTCGATGCGTTTCTCAACCATCTCCAAATCCTTCAATTGCAACTCAATGTCGATGATTTCTTTGTCTCGAACAGGGTCAATACTACCGCTTACATGCACAATATTGTCGTTGTCAAAACAACGAACCACATGCACAATCGCATCCGTATCTCGAATATTACCCAAGAATTGATTGCCCAATCCTTCGCCCTTACTCGCTCCTTCTACCAAACCTGCAATGTCCACGATTTCGACCGTTGTAGGAATCACCTTTTGAGGATTCACCAATTCTTCCAACTTCGTCAAACGATTGTCGGGTACATTCACCACGCCAATATTGGGTTCAATCGTTGCAAAAGGATAATTGGCAGAAAGGGCTTCTGCATTGGACAAACAATTGAACAAGGTTGATTTTCCGACATTTGGCAAGCCGACAATACCACATTTTAAAGCCATAACAGGTTGCTTATTTTATTATTTGATGTTTACTTTTTTGCGGCTGCAAAGGTATTGTTTATCGAAGCAAAACGGAAATGAAAGTGGAAAATTAACGGATTACTGCGATAAATATATCCCCCTAAATTATACAGAAAGGCAGGCAAGAAACATTCCTTGCATTGAACTCAATTCAACTCAATCTGTTGCGGCGCTTCCACCCATATTTTTTCGGTGATGTAAATACCTATCAAAGCCGTCAATCCTGCAATGGCAAGCATTGAAGTGCCTCCAACAAAAGCAAGTCCCAAAGGAATTAAATTACCTAAAACAAGCGTGCCACCCCAAAAGTGTTTTTTGTATATTCCAGAAGTAATCATTTTTACCACCGTTTTGGCATCATCCGTTGGATGGGGAACGGTAATTTCTGCCCACAAAATCACCAAATTGGTGACAATAGAAGCAATCAAAACCATTTTCAAATAAGCTATCCATTCTAGACTCTCGCTCATTGCAGTCGCCAAAACCAACAAGATTGCAGCTCCTGCCATCAAACTATGCACCAACATGTGCATCGGCAAAACTGGACTTTGCCAAAAATCACGTCCTTTGGATTGGGCAAACAAAAAGGCGGTGTAAATGGCGGTAACCACTGCAAAACCAGCTCCCAACCACCAACAAACCATCACCAAGACCTCCATTTCCAAAATCTTAGCACCCAACCAAAGCGTCAAAATTCCACCGTAAATAGCCAAAGCATAACCGCCCTTGACCAACCACGAACGCCATTGTGGTCGAAGCATCACATACAAAAACCGCTTGGGTTGGTCCAAATCTATCACCAACAAAACAGTAGTTGCTACCAAAAACAAAAGACTGATTCCCACAGCCGCCCACTCGGTCATGGCTTCAACAGGCGCAAAACCAGAAACAATAGCCAAGAAAGTCACCAAAAAAGTACCTGCTGCAATCGCTTTCGTCCACACATAAGCCGATACTTCCCAACCCCAAAGGATTCCCTTTTTTGGAGCATCATAGACCCGTTTGGCATTTTCCATCACCGCTTCAATCGTTCTCTTCTTTGGTTGTGCTGCAACATCTATTGCAGGTTTAGGAGTGACCGTTTCACCCGACAATTCCGCAGCCATTTCAACCAAACTTTTGCCGTCCATGATTTTTTCGGCAGCATAACGGGCATAGTGTCCAACGCCTCCCGTTTGGGAATTCCACATATAGTCATTCGACTTTTCGGTAGCAGAAGCATTCAACGTACTGATGTCTCCATCAATGTAAAACACATTGGGTTTTGTGCCTTTTTCGGGTTTGCGGACGGTGACGGCTTCTCTCGAAAGCAATTGAGCGATTTCGGTAGTTGGGTCTTCCATGTCGCCCGAAATGATGGCATGTTCGGGGCAGACATTCACACAAGCTGGCTCCAAACCTACATCAACTCTATGGGCGCAGTAATTGCATTTTGCAGCCGTACTCGTATTTGGGTCGATGTAGAGGACATCGTAAGGACAGGCTTGCATACAGGCTTTGCAACCAATACATCGGTCGTTGTCAAAGTCCACAATTCCATCGTCTCGGATATATAAAGCTTCAACAGGGCAGATTTCTACACAAGGTGCATCGGTACAGTGATTGCAGCGCATGACCGAAAAGAGCCGCCGAGAATCAGGAAATGTCCCCTTTTCGACTTGTTTGACCCAAGTTCGGTTTACGCCTATTGGCACATCGTGTTCTGATTTGCAGGCAACGGTACAGGCGTGGCAGCCTATACATTTGCGATTGTCTATTACGAATCCGTATTTCATGCAGTTGTTTGTTGTTGGCTTAGAAAAAAACTATCGGAGAGGAAATATAGCGGAAGATAGCGAAAATATGGGTGACTATTATCACATTTTGATTTTGTTTTTTCACCTTTCTTTTGAAAGGATTTGGCTTTTTAAAGTATATTTTAGCGTGCAAACAGAAGTTTCTGTATAGTCAAGAAACTTTTTAGGTCTTTGGCAGCAAATTTGATGGTATTTGTAAATAATACACAACTTAACACACACGAATCATTTTCACAATACTGAAACTACTAAGGTCGCATAAATTAACATAGGGTTTTATTTTAGGTTTTCCCACATCACTGATGTTCTGAAATTTCTGCTATTCATTTTAGCTGAACCTATATTTGTTTACGCAAATATCGTTTTTTTATATTTATGTCTTTTTATTTTTTTTATTGAGTAATAGGTAATTAACGAAATAATAAACCCCTATTTGAGGGGGTAAATAAGGGATTTATATTTTTGATTGTTACTAAAAATGATGTCGTTGTACAAATTCTACTCAATGAATAATACTGCGAATTATCTAAAATTATTATTAGGATGTATCTTCTGTTTTTACTTACCTTTTGAAGAATTAACAGCTCAAACTATTGAAATTTCTAAAGCTGTAACAACTAATAATGTACCCACAGGACAGGCGTTTTCTTATCTTATCAATTACAACTGCAATAGCACAACCGATTCTTGCAAAAATGTAGTCATTACCGACTTGTTGCCCGAAGAATTGCAGTACATTACTGCTTCTGGTGGCACACATCCAACAACCATCACAACTGCTACAATTGGCAACAATACAGAGGTGTCTTTTACTTTTGACGAACCCATTGGTCCAGGTGCAACTTCTCAATTACAAATAGATGTGCGTTTTCCGTATGGAACAAGTCCAAATAACATAACTGTTGATAATACAGCCGATGTTACTT
>JBMYXW010000405.1:0-258 GCA_049608825.1 Chitinophagales bacterium | reverse complement strand
CCAATGCAGGCAACCTAAGCTCCAATATGGTGCAGATTACTTCAGAAGCTGAACTCAAAGCTTATATCAATAAAACAATCGTTGGGGATGATGCAACAGTGGATTGTCCTGTGACTTATCAAATTCAAATCTGCCAACCTGCTTCAACAGTCAGTAATCATGAAGGACAGTTTAACTTCAATGATATTACTTTAGAGGATGTTTTGCCAAACAATGCTCAATTTGTAAGTGCAAGTGATGGTGGAACACATAGTAGTG
>JBMYXW010000404.1:0-4047 GCA_049608825.1 Chitinophagales bacterium | reverse complement strand
TACCTTACTTAGATTAGACTATTGTATCTCACCTCTCTATTCTCACTTCCTTTATCTAAAACAACACACTATGATTAGAGTGGCTATTGGTGGAGATCACGCAGGTTTTGAATACAAAACCATTCTCAAACAACAATTAGAAGGAAATGGATTTGAAGTCATTGACTTTGGCCCCAACTCTACAGATTCTACAGACTATCCTGATTATGTGCATCCGCTCTGCAATGCCATTGAAGAAGGAGAAGCAGACTTTGGAGTGTTAATTTGTGGTAGTGCAAACGGTGTGGCAATTACCGCCAACAAACACCAAAAAATCAGGGCTGCAATTTGTTGGCAAAACGAATTGGCGGCTTTGGCAAGACAACACAACAATGCAAACGTGATTTGTCTTCCTGCTCGGTTTATTAGTATCTACAATGCTCAAGCAATGGTCGATATTTTCCTAAAAACTGATTTTGAAGGTGGTCGTCATGCTCGTAGGGTTAGCAAAATTGCTTGTGCTGTTTAGACTGAAAAACATACAATTACACATTATACACTGCAATAACTATCAATTAATAACATCATGAAGAAATTATTTTTAATACTAACGATTTGCTCCTCAATAATGGCAAATGCTCAAGGCTCTTTCTTGTTTGAAACAAAAACACAGAGTGGGGCAACTATCCAAGAAACCAAAATTGAAGAAGTATCAAAAAAAAAGGAGGTTGCTAAAATTACCGATTCTCAAGATAGCAATGAAGAATTGGACGAAACTGCCATGAAATATGCAGCAACAATTACTTCGGAGGATATGAAAAGACATCTTTCTATTTTGGCTTCTGATGAATTTGGTGGTCGAGGTACTGGCGAGGCAGGACAACAAAAAGCAGCTGAGTATATTACTGAATTTTACCAAAAATGGAATTTGCCAACTATCGGAAAAGGCAATGGTTATTATCATCCTGTTCCGTTGATTCAACAAGGCTGGAGTGATAATGTAACCATCGAAGTGAAGAAAAAACAATTCAAATTCATGGATGATTTCTATGCTTTTCCTCGTTACACTTCTGATACTCACCTCAAAAATGAAAAAATTGTGTTTTTGGGTTATGGCATTTCTGATCCATTTTATGACGATTATGAAGGCATGAAAGTAAAGGGTAAAACATTGATGGTTTTGTCTGGCGAACCTGTTAATAAAGAAGGAATGTTTTATGTCTCTAAAATGGATGTACCTTCTGAATGGAGTACCAATGCTCGAAAAAAAGCACAGGAAGCCAAAAAAAGAGGCGTAAATACGCTTTTGGTAGTAGTGAAAGATTACAAAGAAAATGCAGATTATTACACAAATTGGGTGAAAGGAACCTCTATCAAACTTCAAAGTAAGGTGAAAAAGAAATCAAATAAAATGAATACGCTCTTTATTAGCCCACAAGTTGCGAATGAACTATTGAAGAAAAACAAAATGAAGATTGAAGATTTGGAAACAACAATCAGCAAAACAGGCAAACCTTTGAGCTTTAAAGTCAAGAACAAAGCAACAATTGACATCGAACGCTACGCTGATTTGATTGAAGCCAATAATTTATTGGGTTTTGTAGAAGGTTCTGACCTAAAAGAGGAAGTAATTGTGGTAACGGCTCATTACGATCACATCGGCACCATCGGCAAAGACATCAACAATGGCGCAGACGACAACGGTTCTGGAACAACGACTGTTTTGGAAATGGTAGAAGCAATGGTTCAGGCAAAAAAAGAGGGGAATGGCCCTCGCAGAAGTATTTTGTTCATGCACGTAACCGCAGAAGAAAAGGGTTTGTTGGGTTCGGAATACTATACCGACACCGACCCTATTTTCCCATTGGAGAATACAGTGGCTTGTATTAACACCGATATGGTGGGTAGAAAAGACGACAAACACGATGACTACAACTATGTGTATGTGATTGGTTCTGACAAAATAAGCACTGAACTCCACGAAATCAATGAGCGAATGAACAAGCTCTACACCAAAATGGATTTGGATTATACTTACAATGACGACAATGATCCCAACCGTTTTTACTACCGTTCTGACCACTACAACTTTGCAGAAAAAGGCATTCCTTCGGTTTTCTTCTTCAATGGCACTCATGCCGATTACCACAAACCAACTGATACCGTGGAAAAAATCAATTTTGATGCGATGCAAACTCGTGGTCGTTTGATTTTCCACACACTTTGGCAATTGGCAAATCGAGATAAGCGTATTGAAGCAGATAAACTGTAAGAAATTCAGAAGAAAGATGTAAGACTTCAATACATGACTTTATGCAGATGAACCGAAAAGCATTTGTTCTTTTAGCCATTCTAAGCCTATTGGTGATGTCGCCAATAGGCTTACTTTTAGTGGTTTTTCTACAAGAAGAATCCATTTCCCATCTATTTTTTTCCTCCAATTTTTCGTGGATTTCTCAAATCCTAATCGGTACTACTTATGGCATTGTAGGGGCTGCAACTGCTACTTCTCTACTGAAAATTTCGTTTTTTAAGCCTGTCAAATCTTTTTTTGGTGAAACCTTCAAGGGCATCCAATTGTCTATTTTGGATGTTCTACTAATTTCTGTTTGTGTAGGAATCGGAGAGGAATTGCTTTTTCGAGCGGGTATTCAACCCTTTTTGGGCGTGTGGATTACCTCCGTCATTTTTGTGTTGGCACACGGTATGTATCTCGACCCTCGACGATTGCCATTTTTTGTGGTGGGATTGTTTATGATTTTGTTAAGTTCAGGACTCGGATATCTTTTTGAATATGTGAGTATTACCTCGGCTATTGTTGCCCATGTGGTGTATGATGCGATTAGTTTGGGAGTGATTTTGAAGGAAAATAAGATTATTGAAAATTACTGATTAAATTGGCACTTGTTTTAGAACTTTACTATTTCCTATCTTGTTTTTGTAACAGAATCTTATTTCTAGCAAAAGTAGAACTCCAATGAAAAACACAACCAATAAACTCCCAACCTATACTTTTTCTTCCTTTACAGAAACAATGGCAACGGATGCTTTTAAGTTGAAGCAGCAATTGGAGGCAGAAGGATATTTGACAGATTGGCTACAAGAAGCCGAGAAAATTACTGTTGATGACCAAGAACAGGAGAATTTACAGAGATTAAACCGCAAATTACTGTTATTTGTTAGAGGGTGGAATGAACAAGAATTGAGAGAAAAATTTATCAGCCCAATTATAGACATGATAGATTTTGACTTGTATGATATGGAGATTGTTTCTTTTGCGGAAAGAGAAATGAAAGTCACCTACAACAACAACATCATTCAAGGGAAAGTAGAGTGGATGGTGGCAAGCGGTTTGTATGTTCCCAAACAACCTTTCTTCTTTATTCACGAATATAAAAAGGAAAAAGACTCTTCAAACGACCCTCTTGGGCAACTTTTGGTGACGCTTTGTGTGGCACAATTGCTCAACAATCAGAAACCCAAAGCGACTCTTTTCAATCCCGAACCTACTTCCTTTACCAATATTCCTTTGTACGGGACTTATATCATTGGGCGATTGTGGTTTTTTGTGCGGTTGAAGGACAAACGTTACTATATTTCAGAAAGTTATGACAGCACTAAAGTGGATGAATTGATTTTTATCTACAAAATGTTGAAGGCTCAAAAGCAGATGATTATTGATTTGGTGAAGTAAGAAAAATCACCTATAAAACCTCCCCTGCTTCAAATAAACCTTCCTATCCCCCACATCCGAATCCACCTTAAACTCAATATCCAAACCAAAATTCTGCTCCGTACAATTGCAATTGTGCGGAACATTGCGGAAAAAATGCCGTTTCACCGCCAAGCTATACGCTCCCAATTCCATGATTTCGGCATCCGTCATCACCGCTTCACCATTCAGTTCGGGAACATTGGAGAAAGTCAGGTATTCAATCATAAAATCTTGACCAGGCACAATCGACCACAAAAATAACAGAATTTGGTCGTGTAAAATCCCAGATTCGGGAAACACAATGCTGTATTCCTTGTACTGCACATTGATAATAAAACCAGGATTGGAATTGT
>JBMYXW010000403.1:0-4048 GCA_049608825.1 Chitinophagales bacterium | reverse complement strand
TCGCCCACTTCAAATCATACCTTTCATCCGCTTGTTCGGGCGACTCCACAATCGTTAAACCTTGCGCTTCGGCTTTCATTTTCAACAAATTACCAATCGTTAACTTCGTGTCCAATTTTGCCAAAAGAGCTTCAACATCACCAATATCCATATTTTGAACGACTTGCCCATCATAACTCATTTCCAACCAAGTTATTTCCTTCGCTTCAACATCTAACACACCAAAAACCAAACCTTTGGTCAATCCTTGAGTGATTCGAATTTGGTGTTGAACACAAGATGGATCATAAGCAACACCCGTTTTTTCGGAGATTTTCATGGGGAATTTGCTGTTCATCCAACCAACTACTAAATCAGGTGTAATGCTGCCATTACTATACGCATTGCAGGTAAAACTCACATATTTAGCTTTTGCCTTCGCCAATTTTTTTACATTCACTTCGATGTATTCCGCCGTTCCAACCTTTTCAGGAATAGTGATAATATCGCCACTGTGTTTACAGCCTTCAATCTTCAATTGAGAGTAAGAACAGAAATCTGTTTTGTCAGCATAAGCTACATGACAACTCAAATCCATGTCCAAATGTTGGGCAGTCAAACCATTTCCCCACTGCATAAACAAGCGAACCTTCTTGCCCTCCACTGGAAATTTTGTCCCCATTAAAGCACTCGGTAAGTCTTGTATATTCTCGCTTCTATCACCAATAGACAAAGGAATGTCAAACAGTTTTTCAGCGATATACATACTTTGGTTTTCATTTTCTACACCCAAAAACCTCTTTTGAATCACCTCCACGCATAAATCTTCAATATCCAATATCATTTTTTTGAGTTCAGCACTAGAGTATGCTTTCAGCATTGGATTGGAGGGAATTGTTTTGCTAGTATTGCCCAAAGGTTTGACAGACCGTGTAGCTTTAGGATTGAAGTAGTAAGAGGCATACATATTCAAAGTCAGCAATAATCTTGCAGGGATTTTGTCAGTGATTTTTCGAAAAGCAGTTAACGTTTCGGTTGAACCAAACCACAACATATTCGCAAAGAGTGAACGGGCAAATAAGCCTGGTCTTTGTTGAAGCAAGGCAAAGGTTTCTTCTGCGTTTTTCTTCAGTCTAAAGTGTTGAACCCTGCCTGCCCAAACGGTGTATTTTTCTTGGTGAAAAGTGGTAAGTAAATCCGCCAAATTTTCAAAACCCTTCTTTTTGCTGTATTCTACCAAGCGCAAAGCTCGAATGAAGCGAATCCACATACTTCTTTTCGGGTGCATGATTTCGCAAGCCGTTTGAACATCTATCTTCAAAACATTCAGCCACTTAGCTACTCTTCGACACTCCTTTCTCGAATATTTCAATTTTAGTTTTTCCTTAGCCTTCTTTTGAGTGTCTTTTAGTTGCTCTGCTGTAAGAGAACGATTTCGATGGTTTTTAGCTATTCTTTGAACAATCACATCGGGTTGAATAATTTGAAGGAAGCCTGTCTTTTTGTACCACAAATAACGTAGAATATCGTTTGGATTCTTGAAAAGAGCAGATGCGTCTTCATTTTTCTCCTGTGCCACCAATCCGTCAATGACCACCATTGCAGTTTCCTTCATGACAATTTTTACTTGATTGGGAAAAGGCAATTCAGAAAGCAACAACTTCAAACTATCCATTTGAGTGACATCCAGAGCAGTTTTTGAAGTCAATAAATCTTCAAAATACTGCTGCAAATCCTCGTCCTTCCACAATTCCAAAACCTTCAATTTGCTGCCTTGACCCATCACTTCAATTTCACCAAATACAAAAGGTGTTCCACAAAAGGGGCAGCCATTGTAGCGTTCGAGCGGAAAAGTATTTTCGGGAATAAGGTGTCCACATGGAAGTGTTGTCCCTTCTTTACTGTCGAAAGCATTGGCAAAAAAAGTGAGTAAGTGATCTGTTATGGATTCACCTGTGGGAATGTCCCAGCCTTTGACGAGAGGAGTCCAGTTTTTATCTACTCCTGTGGTTTTCTTCAAAGTCTCTAAAATAACTGCTTGAAAAGTAAGAGAACTTGTATTAAGAGCTTCCAGCAATTCTTCCGAAAAGGTGAAACCCAGTTTTTTTGCATTGGCGAGTAGAACAGCAGTATTTTTATTGATTCCTTCAAAAACAGTTGTTTGAGAGGTAGTAGGAACAAAAATGGCTTTGTTTCGAAGGCTTACTTTTAGAACTTGCTGATTCATGATTGTCTTAATTGCTTTTTATTGGGGTAAAAATCAGGTGATTTTGCTTCTATAGAGACGTTATGTTTACGTTAGGAGTAAGAAGCAATTGACCTTGATTTTAACAGGTTATTGTAGGAGTATCTGTAGTCGAGGAGTAACTCTTACTTGACCTGTCGATTGTGTTTACAAAACTTTTGCTCGTTTCGTTCCTTTCGATGCAAAAAATCTTAAAATTATTGGAGGATAGGCAGGATTCGAACCTGCGACATATAGATCCAAGTTGAAGTAAATTTATGTTGACCTTTCAGAGATGATTCATAAATTCAAAGTCTATCGCTCTACCACTGAGCTACTACCCTCATGAAAAAACAGGTGATTGCAAAAGTAATTTAAGGGATAGAAGTAACTTTTGCTTGACCTGTCAAATGTGTTTACAATTTATTTCTGCATTTTGTTCCCTTCAACTTAAAATAATTCGCTATCCCTCAACAATTGCCAAAGCACTACTTTTTCCTTATCTTGCATTGGACAAAGACCTACTATTTCTTCATCGAAAAAAAAAATCAAAAACATGAATCCAATTCTTAGAAATGTTTTAGCAGTTACTGCAGGAATAGCTGTTGGTATGATTGTCAACATGGGGATTGTTACCATTAGTGGGTCTATCATCTCTCCTCCCGAAGGTGTCAACCCTGCCGATATGGAGAGTCTCAAAGAGAATATGCACCTCTTTCAACCTCACCATTTTATTATGCCGTTTTTGGCTCATGCTTTGGGTACTTTGGCAGGGGCTTTTGTAGCTGCTTTGATTGCAGTTAGTTACAAAATGAAAATTGCGGTAGGACTAGGATTTTTCTTTTTGATTGGAGGAATTGCAGCGGTTACGATGATTCCTTCTCCTACATGGTTTGCGGTTTTGGATTTGGTAGGAGCTTATGTTCCGATGGGAATTTTGGGTGGAAGATTGGCTACTGCTCATAAGAATTAAGTAACATTACTTTCCTACTCGGTTGAGTTTGGTTGTCATAGATTGATTATTCCCATAAATTACTTCCAATAAATACAATCCATTGCTTAGAGTGTTTGGCCGAACCTCTATTGAATTATAACCCTTCACTAAATCATAGCTATTCTCCAAAATCAATTTGCCTTGAATGTCATATAGATGGACAATTGTAGTTTCTTCTTTAGCCGCCGATAATTCAATGATAAAATTGTTTTGGAAAGGATTAGGATAAATGCGTTTCAAACTAGTGGTGTTTGATATATCTATTTGAGACTGTTTGGTAGAACGCCCCCCAAAACCAACCACATAATTGTTTCCTTTATCACTCTTTGCTTCTAGCTGTTGCCCTTCAATCATGGGCGAACCGTAAAAACGACCTGTATAAGCAACTTGATTCGTGTTTTTGACCGCAGTAATGGCAGCCGCATATTCACCCAATACACTTCCTTCGGATCTTGCCCACTGAAGACTGCCGTTAGACGCAAATTGAGCTACAAAAACATCTGATTTACCAGCACTCTGCAAAGTAGTGTTTTGTAAAACCATACTTCCTTCAAAAGAACCATTGACCAATAGATTTCCAGCATCATTCACGTCTATTCCTCCCATTCGCACATTTTCAGGAGTATTTCCTAATTGATTTACCCACATCAAATTGCCATCTGCATCGTAATGAACTAGAAACAACTCACTGTCATCCATTTTGCCTTGAATAGTAGTACCATCTTCAAAACTCAAACGACCTGTGGCTTCTCCGAAAACAGCGACTCCTCCTGAAAGAGTAGCTGATACTTTGACCTTCTCCACATCAAAACCCTCACTTACCGCCCTTTTTGCCCAAATAAAGTTTCCAT
>JBMYXW010000402.1:0-4051 GCA_049608825.1 Chitinophagales bacterium | reverse complement strand
ATAATAATTAATAAAATATTGATGAATAGGAAATGGTGGATTTGAATGATTATGTCGAATGCGTTGAGAAAATCGAGGCGTTTTCAAAGTAGAGATCTCACCAGAGAACAAACTGCGAATCTGAGAGATATGATCAATAAGGCTTTTGACAAGCTCAAAAAACTTCGCAAAAACTCCAATGAAGAGTTGAATGAAAAGGCGAAGGAAAATGCAGCCATCATATTGAAGAAAATCAATGTCATTGTAGGAGAAGTATCCAATTCTCGAAACCTCAATGGTCTTTTTGATACATTGAAGCAGATGCAGCAAGACCTTCGTAAAACACGATTGACCCAGGAATTGGATCGAACCGTTCGAGACAAAATGAATGAGGCTTTTCAGTTGGTAAAAGAAGCTCGACGCAATCACCGAAACAACCGCCTCAACAACAGAATCAAGGGCCTGGACAATGCCATTTTTCGGATGGAAAAATCTACTCGACGAGACGAAGAAGATTTGGCTTTCCAAAACAGACGGGTTCAAGCATCGGAAGGTAAACTCGAAAAGCAACTGCGTGAGGCCAAAATCGTGATGATTGAAGAACGTTTGAAGTCCAAAAAGGTCAAATTGGACGATATGTATAAGACGATGAAGGAACTGAAAGACCGAATCAGACAAGACGAGGAAAGAGAAATCGAAAGAGAAAAACAAGAAAAAATAAAGGCAGAACAAAAGGCGAAAAGAGAGACTGCCCGAAAAGCGAAAAAAGCAGCAAGGGCTAAAGCAGCAGCTGAGGCGGAAGCTCAAAAACTGAAGGAAGCAGCAGAAGCGGCGGCAAAGGCGGAAGCAGATAAGGCAAATGGAATCAGTGCTGTTGTAATGGGAGAGGTTTTGGAGACCAAAGAGGAAATCGTTGAGAAGGTAGGTGAAGAAATTGAAGCTCTCGAAAAAACGGTGGAAGTGAAAGAAGACATTGTTTCTGCAAAAGAGGAAGTTGCTGCTATTGAAGAAGAAAAAGAGCAGGCAAATAAAATATCCGTTGATATCGATGACCTCAAATCGAAAGACGAAGCTGTGGAGAAGGTAACAGAAGAAATTGAAGCTCTCGAAAAAACGGTGGAAGTGAAAGATGATATTGTTTCTGCAAAAGAGGAAATAGTCGCTATCGAAGCAGACAAGCAAATAGCATCTACTGAAAGTGTGAGTGAAGAAGTCAGCCCTCTTGAGGTAGCAGTAGCTGATATTGCTGCTGATGTCAAAACAACAATAAATAGTAAGGAAATTGCCAATTTGATTGTAGAGGAAACCACTCTTGTCGAGGAAGCTCCTTTGACTCCTGTGGAAGCTGGAGTGGTAGATGAAGAAGACTTATCCATATCTGCATCAGATGAGACGATTACGGAACATGCTGTCCAAGAAGTGATTGCAGAAGGAGAAACAATCGAAACAATTGTTGTGGAAACGCCTGCAAATGATGAAACTTTGGAAATGGCATCTACTATTGCTCCGCTTGTTGAAGCAGAAGAAAAGCTTCCTAAAGACGAAGCTGAAGCTGAGAGTTTGGAGGTCGATGATATTTTGAGCAGTTCGGATAAGGAGGAGTAGGGGAAGTTCAACTTCAAGGCTGCACTTGGTTTTGGAGGAAAAGAAATTCAGCTTCAAATCAATAAAAACAACAGCGACATTCATTTCTATTTTTGGAAATGGATGTCGCTTTTTCTTTTCACATTAATTTTATTCAGTCAAATGAGCGAAGAATTTCACTTCAATGAACAGGTATTAGAGCGTAGTTATGAAGTGCCAGTAGTTGTAGATTATTGGGCACCTTGGTGTGGTCCTTGCCGAACATTGGGCCCTATTATTGAAGGAGTAGCAAGCGAAGCAAATGGCAATTGGGAATTGATAAAGGTAAACATTGATGATTACCCAGATTTGGCGGCTCAAGAAAAAGTTCGTGGAGTTCCTGCGGTCAAAATGTATCACCGAGGCAAAAAAATTGCAGAATTTATGGGTTCATTGCCCAAGCCAAAAATCAAGCAATGGATTAAGGACTTTATGCCTGATGAACGCACCAATCAGTTTTTGGAGATTCGACACAAATTGGAGGTGAATTATTCGGCTGGCTTGTTGGAACTCGAAGATTTTGTGGCTCGAAATCCCGATTTTTTGGAAGCGCATTTATTTTTGGCAAAAGAAATCATTTTTCAGCAGCCCGAATTTGCAGCAGAATTGGTGAGCAATATTCAACTCGGACACGGTTCATACAACTTTGCGGAAGACCTCCGAACCTTAGCCAAATTAATGACCTTCTCTGTGGATGAGGATATTGCAGTTGCCTGTCAGCTTCAATCAGCCCAAACGGCGGCTACTTCAAACGACATTGACAAAGCTCTTCAATTACTCATTGAAGCGGTTCAAACGGACAAATCCTACCAAAAAGATTTGCCTCGACGAGCAACGATTGCCTTTTTTCACCTATTGGGCAAAGACCACGAATTGACGAAAAAGTATAGACGGAAGTTTGATAGTGCCTTGTACTAATTTTGAATTTTGAATGATTCAAAATTGATTCACTGTATCATTCTATTCAACTTCTCGATATCACGCACCAACAATTTTCGGCGATTGAAGTAAATCAAATTATCTGTTCTGAGTTCGTTGAGTATCGTTGTGACCGTTTGGCGAGAAGTGCCAGTGATGTTGGCGATGTCTTGGTGGGTGAAAAATCGTTTGACCAAAGTATCAAAGCCCACTTTTTGACCATGTTGGACCGCCAAATCTCGGATAAACTCGATGATGCGAGAGCGGGTATCTCTAAAAAGTTGTGACTCCAAACGGTTTTGAGCCTGTACCAATCTTTCGCCTACCAATTGGGTCAATTCTATATTCAGTTGATTGTCACGCTGCATCAAATTTCTCACCAATTCAATCGGCAAAGCGTAAATCTCACTGTCGTCCAATGCCTGAGCAAATTCATTGTGTCGTTGCTTGCCCAATATTGCCAATTCACCAAACAATTCCCCTGTGCGAAGCACCCACTTAATGAGTTCCTTGCCATAGCTCGAATAAGCTCCAACTTTGATTCTTCCTGACTTGACGAGATATACCTTTTTGCAGCAATCATTGGGGAAAAACACAAATTCCCCTTTTTTGATAGAGCGTACACTCACCCCGTTTTTATCTGGATTCTGCAAGATTTCTTGAAAGAAATTGGGAAAAACACTGTTAGTTGAATTGGTTGAAGGTCGTGCTAAAACATTTGAAACTGCCATTGTTATTGTGTATTTTGTTTGTTCTTTTGGTTAAAACTTTATTGATACCCAAATTTCGCATCCAAACATCACAAAAGTATCACAGAAGAATAGCGTTTTGTTTTATTTAAAAAATCTTAGCTCATAAATCATGTAATCATACATTCTAAATCCGTTTCTTTGCATTATCACCATAGAAAAGTCAATAGTATGAACAACTCCTTAGAACAACTTCAATACCCCATCGGTCGCTTCAAAGTGCCTCGTGGTATTACTCCAAGTTCCATCGAACAATACATTCAGGAAATCGAAAGCTTACCCGAACAAATCAGCGAAGCAGTTACAGGACTTTCCGACCTTCAATTAGATACACCTTACCGAGAAGGTGGCTGGAGCGTTCGACAAGTTGTGCATCACCTCACTGATAGTCATCTCAACAGTTATATCCGCTTCAAATGGGCATTGACCGAAGACATGCCAATCATCAAAGCATACAACGAGCAGACTTGGGCAATGCTTCCCGACTACAAAGCTCCTGTGGATATTTCGGTACACCTATTAAAGTCACTACACCAGCGTTGGGTGATTTTATTGAAGTCTATGACTCCCGAACAACTCAAATTGAAGTTTGTGCATCCCGAAACGAATGCCAAAATTCCTTTGGACATCAATACCGCATTGTATGCTTGGCATGGTAAGCATCATTTGGCACATATTGAAGGACTGAAAGAGAGAAAGGGTTGGTAGATGTGGGAAGTAAGAAGTATTGGACTTTGGACGAAAGATGTGGGAAGTGAGAAGCGAGACCTAAATAATTGATA
>JBMYXW010000401.1:0-4054 GCA_049608825.1 Chitinophagales bacterium | reverse complement strand
TAATCGGTTTTATGGACAGACAATTCAATGATTTATAATGATAAAAATGACTCCAAGACCATCTAAAATATCAACTCCGTTTTTAATAAAATTATTGCAATACATCACATTTTTGAAAAAAACCAAAAGATTGGTGAGCAACACGATTCCCTTCAAATTCTTCCCAACCTTCTTGATTCTCTATTCCTTTTGGAGCATTCACCACCTCTTTTTCAGTCAAAGGAGGTAAATTTTCAGTGACTTGCTGTGGTTCTTCCTTCTTACTTTGAGAAGTACTTGCACAGTTGTTGGCTAATAAAAACCATGCAAAAAGTAGAGATAGTAGTGTTTTCATATTGTTAGAGATTTTATTTAAATTCAAATGATTATCAATCAATATACTTAAGCCTTCAATACTTCCTTAACCCCCCTCGCCACATTCAGCCAAGCAACCTGTCGATTCTCCCAAAGTGTCACAAATTTCTCCTTTGTTTTGTCATTCGGCAATGCCTTCAAACCATCAAAGGACATACCCTCACAATCACAAGGCTCTACATAAATCGGCACTACCTCCGCCAAACCTTCCGCTTTTCGCTCCATCGCCACCTCCAAAATATGCTCTACACAAGTATCAGAATTGACAAAATCCACACTAATCAGCAGCAAAACAACCTCCGCTTCCGAAAGCTGTTGGTCTAAAACCTCTTGTTGGTTACTCCCTGCAATCGTTTGATTCACACTCCAAGTCTGCAATTGTCCATTTCTTTGGAGGCTCTTCAAATGTTTGGTCAAAGCCTCCAAATGTGCTTCATCCGCATCGTCATAAGCAATAAACACCTTCTTCGGCATTTTCTCCCCTCCAAAAACAGGCTCTTCATACCGAGAACCATATCTCGACTTCCCCTTTCCACTATCTCCAATATTGCGGAGTGCCTCCATAATATGAAACGGTTCACCACCAAAATTACAAAAATATTGATGTCGTCCTTTCTCCAATATTTCAATCAAGTCATCATAAACATACAGTTTAGGCTTTGAACTCCCACTGCAAGCCGAGCAAATACAAGGCACTATTTTGCGAACTTTCATGCGTTCATTGAAGTGAAAACCGCTGTTGATGTCGTCAATTTCGTCCGTAATGATGCTCATCAAATCCTGCGGAAATTTTCCTTCAATGCGGATGTTGATGGCTTTGTTGCGATATTCTTCCACCACCAAAGCACGAGCCTTTTTGTACTTCAATACCACGCCTCGCTGCCAGACCAGTTTTTGGGCTTCAATGAATTTGTGGCGGCGCACAATGAAGCGGGTGATGATGCCTTTGGGCATAAAATCGTATTCGTAGCGAAGCTGCAAATTGCGCTCGTTCTTCCATTCAAATTCGGGTTTGTCTTTGGGCAACAATTGTGGAACAATAAAGCGGTTTTCATCGTGCTTCAATCGGTAACACAACTCAAACTTCTGCATCAAAGCCAAAAGTTCTTCAAAAACATCTTGGTATTCATGACTTTGCCATACTTCGTCGAGTTTTGCGTAGGTGAATTGTCCGTCTTTGCCTGTCTGTTCGGTGTGGTTCAAAATCGCATAGACCGCATTCGTTGCCCATTCGGGTTTGAGGACGACCATTCTTTTGAGCAGAGGCGTATCTTGAAAATGCAGCATTACGCCCAAATCGTGTAAATAATCGCTCAAAAAATCTTGGCGTTTGGCTTCATTGATGCCTTCCTTGCGGCAAATTTGGCGGAATTGACTGAGCGAAATGTGGTTTTCTTCCCTTGCCTCCAATGCTTCTCGAATCCGCACCCATTTTTTGGGCAGGGTTTCGCCTTGTTTGAATTGGGGTAAATTGCGGATATAGAACTCCAAAGTGCGGCAATAATCGGGAATCTTGTGTGCTTCGCTTTTGAGGTTGAGGGTCGTCAATTCTCGGATATTCGGAAATTCGCCTTTGAGGTCATTGAGGGGAATTTGTCTTTGAATCGTGCCTTTTTGGTTCATAAAGAGCAATAATGGGCTGCCTTGCCCAAACAATTCTTGGATTTGCATCCAATAGCTGTTGTTGTCTTCCTTGCGTCCATCATCGACCAAGACATAGAGCGAGCGTTTAGATAGAAAAAATTGGTGGGTCGCATGATACACTGCCTGCCCTCCAAAATCCCAGATGTTCATCTTAAATTCGGGCAAGTCGGCAGTAGCTGCAAAACTGTGTTGGGTGATTTCAATACCTGTGGTCGTGTCTTTTTCTTCATCGGGCAATGCCGCCTCACAGTTCCCAATCTTTCGCTTCAAACTTGTTTTGCCTGCTCCTGCTTCTCCAATGATTAGGAGTTTGGCTTCGTAAACGGCTTCGCTGCCTTGCAGTTCTAATTCTTCAAAATAATTGAGAATTGCTTGGTTTCCTTCTTCGATGATTTCTATGGGAGGAGTGGTGAATGGATTACCTTCAATACAAATTCTATTCATCCCCCAATACCGTGTAATAGGAATTCCTCGTTTAACGAAAGATAAAGTCGGAGTTGAATCTGCAATTTTATTATTGCTTAAATCTAAAGTGTGAAGGTATTGGAGATTTTCCAAAAAACGAATATTCGATATTTGATTGGAGCCTATACTTAAAATACGAAGATTTTGGAGTCCTTCTAAGAAACGGGTATTTGATATTTGATTGTTGTTCAAGTATAAAGTGTGTAGATTTCGAAGGTTTTCCAAAAAACGAATATCCGATATTTGATTTCCATTCAAGTTTAAGATATGAAGATTTTGAAGATTTTCCAAAAAATGAATATCTGATATTTGATTGGCTATCAAATATAAATTTTGAAGACTTTGGAGATATTTCAAAGAATTAGTATTTTTAAGAAAGGTAAATCCAAGATACAATGTAGTGAGTTGCCCAAATGTTTTTAGGCTTGAGACATCATTAATTTTCCACTCTTCACCAATATAATCTCCGCCTATATATAGGGTTTTTAATTTTTGAAGTTGTTGAATAATCGAAGGTATAAATGATAGTTGATTTTTCTGTTCGGTTTTGTTCTTACTTTCTATCCATTCTCGTTTTTCCGCATCCCAATAATGATTACAAAGCCACAATTCCTCCAACCACACACATTCAAACAATTCAGGTACTTGTTTCTCCAAATCTGTCAGTCCGCAATTTCCCAAATCCAAACTTTTGGCTTTGGTACGTTTGTTTTCTGCGATGAGTTGGCGGGCGAGTTGGCTCATTTTGGTGTTTTTTATGGGATTTGAGATGGAAAGGTGTAATCTTCGACAGAATGGAGAAGGTGATATCTTTTCATCGGGAGTGTTTTTTTGAGATTACACCTTTTTCACTTCGCTCGAAGATGTTACCTCAAAACCAGTTGTTTGATTTTGAAGGGGAAAAATAAGGAGATTAAGGGAGAATTCGAAATTATAGTCGTTCAAACGTCGCCAAACCCTTCTGATGTTGAGCGAGTTTTCACTTGGATAGCAGAAATTAGCCAAAACTTTGGCAACGGTTTTTCACCTCGCCAACAGTTGAAGGTGGGTCGCTCAACTGTTGCCAAAATTGGAAATTGTTGGCAAAGTTTAGCATCTAAATCATATTCATGCTATTGCGGAGGGAAAAATTTGTAAATATCTTTTCTGTGAAGAATCCGAAGTAAATATATTTTTGTCTTTTCAACTTCTTCTATAGATGTTTCATCATCAGTTTTTACCTCTATTAGAAATGATTCTAATTCTGCTCCTATTCGGTATTGACCTATCCTAATACGATAGAAATTTAATAGCCTCCTCCCTATTCAAATAAACACCTTCTTCTTTTGCCTCTTTCATGGCAATAGCTAAACCCTCATCCTCCAAATCCTCCGTTAAACTGACGAAATCAAGATGTTGAAGTAATTCCAATAGAAAAGGAAGTTTTGAAGGTTCTTGTATTTCTAAAGTTATTCGAGTCATAATTATCTGATTTTAAACAAAAAAAAAAATATTGAGTACAGACCCCTCCAAAGCAAATATGCTTCTTGCTTATTTGATTTTTTGGAATTAATCAAAACTTTGGCAACGATTGAAGTCGGTCGTATTGTAG
>JBMYXW010000400.1:0-4057 GCA_049608825.1 Chitinophagales bacterium | reverse complement strand
TGCAAACCCTGATTTGTGTGTAGGCGAAACCATTACCTTGAATGCAGGTGGTGCAACAGAATTCACATGGGATGGCCCAGGCTTGAGTACCACAACAGGCGGTTCTGTAATCGTAGATATTACGACTCCTGGAACTTACAATTATACCCTAACAGGTACCAATAATGATTGTTCTGGAAATACTACATTTGAAGTTGTCATCAATGATCCTCCAACAATTGCAGCAGACACAGCTCCTGTTCTTTGTGTAGGTGATACCCACACACTTTCTGCAACAGGTGGAGCGACTTATGTTTGGACACAAGGCGGAAACCCTGTTACCAACTTAGATGTAGCCCCTGCTACGACTACTGTTTATGATGTAATTGGTACGGATGCCAATGGTTGTACCAACGTTTCACAAGTGACAGTAGAAGTTGAAGATCCTATTCAGTTGAATGTAATGGCAGATGATGATGAGATTTGTTTTGGTGATGCTACAACTGTTATGGCAACAGGCGCAGTTAGTTTTGAGTGGTCCACTACAGATGTGACAAGTGATGGCGAATTATTGACCGTTTCTCCAACTGAAACTACTACTTATACTGTTGTTGCGACAAGTGCAAATGGTTGTACAACGGATGATCAAGTGACCATTGAAGTATCAGAACCAGAAGTAACGGTAGATGCAGAACTTTTAGGATTCTGTACAGGTGAAAATACAACTTTGACAGCAGTAGGTACAGGAACCCTTACTTGGGAAGGTGAAAATGTAACAGGTACAGGAACAGAAGTAAGTATTGCTCCTGTAACTCCAGGTACTTATACCTACATCGTTACTGCCGATTTGAATGGTTGTCCTGCAACGGCTTCTATTGACATTGAAGTATTTGCAGAACCTGAAGTAATTGTTCCTCAATTCTTGCAAATATGCCAAGATGGTTCTACCGACATTACTGCAACAGGTGCAGATACCTACGAATGGATTGACCCGAATGGTTCTTTGAGTGGTACATCAGGCAGTACGGTGACAGCTTCACCAGCAGCAGGAACGACTTATACCGTTATTGGTACAAGTATCAATGGTTGTACAGCTTCTGCCGAAGTAAACATTGCAGTAAGCGATGAATTGTTATTAGATGCTCCAGACCAAGAATTTTGTAGCGGTGATGCAGCAGGTATCGAAGTATCCGTTGCAGGTGCACAAAATTACAATTGGACAACTGACAATCCAGACGACCTTGCATTTTTGAGCGCAACGACTGGAAACAGTGTGATTGCTACACCTCCTGTCACAACGACTTACACCATTGTAGGTACAGATGACCAAGGATGTTCTGGTGAAACACAAGTAACCGTAGTCGTAAACGAATTGCCACAAGCAGATGCAGGTGAGCCTGGTTTGATTTGTATTGGTGAAGAATTTACATTGGCTGCAAGTGGTGGTGTTCAGTTTATTTGGGACGACCCAACAGGTACTTTGAACAATGCCAATATTGCCGACCCAATCGCAACACCTACCGAGCCAACTACTTATACCGTGACGGTTATCAACGAAAATGGCTGTTCTTCCACATCAGAAGTATTTGTAGATTTAGAGCCTTTGGCAACTGCCGTAGTGCCTGAACCTGGCGAAACCTGTTCCAATTCTTTGTTTGAGATTAGTGGCGCAAATGCAGAAAATGCATTAGGTCTTACTTGGACAACTACAGGTAATGGTACATTCACCGATGCCAATAGCCTCGAAACAAGCTACCAACCTGATGCAAGTGATGTAGGTACAGTAATCTTAACATTGAGTGTAGAAGGTTGTGGTACACCATCTGCAAGCTTTGATTTGAATGTGAGTGAATCTACAGCTGATTTGTCAATTAACCAGCCTGAAGCGGTTTGTCCTGGTGAAGAAATTCCTGTATTTGGTTCTAACGTGGGTATTGGCGATATTGCGAATATTAGCTGGGTGACAGACGGATTGGGTTCTTTCTCTATCAACAATGACCTTCAAACGGTTTACCGCCCTGCTGAAGGTGAAGTAGGAGAAATCACCCTTACTTTGAGTGCTGACGACGAATGTGGTTCTGCAAGTGAACAGATTACCGTAATGGTTATGCCAAATGTAGTAATGGATGCGGGCTTGAATGAGACCATCAGACCAGGAGAAACTGCGGAATTGCAAGGAAATGGTGGTTTGACGGCTGATAGCTATGTTTGGACAGTCGCAGAAGGTTTTGACCCAGAGAGAGCAGGATTGGATCCATCACAAGCCAATTCTCAAAATCCTATAGTTGCACCTACACAGAATACTACTTACCAGTTGGCTAGTAGTGATCCCTGCTCGGATGTCGATTTTGTAGAGGTTATTCTTTTGCCAGAAGGTCAAATCGTAATGCCTAACTCTTTCTCTCCAAATGGAGATAACTTTAATGATGTTATTTTCCCTATTGTCGATGGAGTGGAAATAGTGAACTTTGCTATCTACAGTCGATGGGGCGAAAAGATGTTTGAGACGAATGAAACAGGTACTGGTTGGGACGGTACTTACAAAGGTGAGGATGCCGAATTGGGTGTTTACGCTTATGTTGTAGAGTATCAAATTGAAGGAAGAGGAGCTGTAGAAGTACTTGCTGGTTCTATTACCTTGATTAGATAAATTTCAATTGCACAGTAATTGAATTGTAAAATAAAAAAAGGGCAATTGGAGTTTTAAACTTCAATTGCCTTTTTTTCGTTTTGCCTTCTACTTCAATTTTTCAACCAACTCAACAATCATTTCCTTCTGCGCTTTCAACATCTTCAAAATAAAAACCAAATCCTCCATACCCTCACTATTGTAGGCTTTGGAAATAAAGTATCGTTTGTCTTTCAAATATACATTGACAGTGAATAGTTTTGAAAACCAATAACCAGTCACTAATCTACCAATCCAACAAACTACCCCGCCCAATTCGCCCTATCCAACGTCCGAAACTGTATCGCCTCCGCAATATGCTCAAAAGTAATCTTCTCCTCTCCCGCCAAATCCGCAATCGTTCGAGCCACTTTCAAAATACGGTCATACGCACGAGCAGATAAACCCAGCTTATCCATTGCAGCCTTGATGAGGTTTTGACTGATTTTATCAATCTTACAAACCTTCCGTACCATATTGGCAGGCATTTGAGCATTGGCGTGAATCCCTTTGAGAGATTCAAAACGCTTGCCTTGTAGCGTTCTTGCAGTCACAACCCGTTGCCGAATCTTCTCACTTTTTTCGCCCTCCTTTTCGCTCGACAATTCATCAAACGAAACAGGCGTAACTTCTACATGCAAATCTATTCGGTCTAAAAGAGGCCCAGAAATCTTATTCAAGTATTTTTGGACAACGCCAGGTGCACAAACACAATCTTTGTCGGGATGATTGTAGTAACCGCAAGGGCAGGGATTCATTGAAGCAATCAACATAAAATTGGCGGGATAGTCCACCGACATTCTCGCCCTCGAAATTGTCACTTTTCTATCCTCCATCGGTTGCCGCAAAACCTCCAAAACCGTTCGGTTAAATTCGGGCAGTTCATCCAAAAACAACACGCCATTATGCGCCAAAGAAATTTCACCAGGTTGAGGATTACCACCGCCACCCACCAAAGCCGCATAACTAATCGTGTGATGTGGAGAACGAAAAGGGCGAACAGCAATCAAAGAAGTCTCCATAGGAAGTTTGCCAGCCACAGAATGTATTTTGGTGGTTTCGAGAGCTTCGTGTAGGGAAAGAGGAGGAAGGATGCTTGGTAATCGTTTGGCGAGCATGGTTTTGCCTGCTCCTGGAGGGCCAATCAAAATAACATTGTGACCTCCAACGGCTGCAATTTCCAAAGCCCGTTTGATGTTTTTCTGCCCTTTAACATCCGAAAAATTGAAGATAGCCGCCTCCGAATTTGCCTTAAATTCATCCCTTGTATCTATCACCAAAGGTTCTAAAGGCGTATTGCCCAAAATGAAATCGACTACTTCCGAAATATGTTCTACACCATACACATCCAAGTCATTCACAATTGCCGCTTCCCGAGCATTTTGTTTGGGAAGAATAAAACCCTTGAAT
>JBMYXW010000399.1:0-4062 GCA_049608825.1 Chitinophagales bacterium | reverse complement strand
ATTGGAGTAACTGGTTTGGCTTAGATTTAGTAACCAAAACCATGCAAGTACAACGTGGTTTAGGTGCAAGTAAATTATCTATCCCATCGGTTGGTGGTACGGTAAATATTTTGACCAAAGGTATTGACAATGATCGCAGCTTGAAATTCAGACAAGAAATAGGTAACAATGGCTATTTACGGACTACTTTTGGGCTTACCACAGGACGGCTGAAAGGCGGTTGGGGAATTTCGGCAGCGGGTTCTTATAAAAGAGGAGATGGATGGGTAGATGCCACATTTACAGAAGGTTATTTTTATTACCTTCGAGTGGATAAAAAATTGGGAGACCACCTAATTAGTTTGTCTGGTTTTGGTGCGCCACAAGAACATGGTCAGCGACCCTTTACAACAGAAATTGCTTTTGTAGATGCAGATTATGCACGAGAGCAAGGAGTACCAGAGTCTGCAATCACCAATCCCAATACAGGTTTGACCTATATAGACCGAGGTAGAAGATTCAACGAACATTGGGGATATAGAGATGGCGAAATTTTTAGCACCCGTAAAAATTACTACCACAAACCACAATTTAGTTTGCGGCATTCTTGGCAAGCCAATGAAAAACTATTCTGGTCGAATGTAGCCTACCTTTCTATTGGTAATGGTGGAGGAACTGCGCCTGGCAACAGTACAGAAGGAGCACAATCTATTCAAAGATTGGACAATGGATTGTATGATTTTGAAGGAGAAGAAGGAGCTATTACACAAAACCAACTCATCAATCCTTTTCGCCCCGAACCTGTTTCTACTCGAATTTTGCGGTCAAGCATTAACAATCATTTTTGGTACGGATTTCTTTCTACTTTGAACTATACACTTAGCCCAAGTATTACTTTATCAGGAGGGTTGGACGGGCGTTATTATCGTGGAGATCATTATCGAGAAATATATGATTTGTTGGGTGGAGATTATTTTATTTTTAATCCTCGAACATCCAATTTACCCTCCAATCAATATCGAGATGATTTAAGTAAGCCTCTTTATGAAGGAGACAGAATGTTTTATGATTATTCCAGTTTCGTACGCTCTCTTGGAGTGTTCGGTCAAATGGAATGGAAGAAAAATGATTGGACAGCTTTTGTAAACCTTTCTGCAGGTACTTCTGGATACAGTATCGAGGATTATATGCGTAGTAAAGTTGTAGAACTACCTGACACCACTTTATTTGTTGCTTTTGAACAGCCTGTTACTCATAATGACAAAGTCTATACAGTAGATTCTCCAGAAGCACAAAATCAAAAAGTCGACTGGATTGATATCCCTTCTTTTACCTTCAAAATGGGTGCTTCTCGTAAATTAGGCGATAATCACAACGTATTTTTTAATACAGGCTACCTGTCCAAAGCACAACGCTTCAATAACGTAATTAATACACAAAGATATGAAGAGTTCAATGCATACGAAAATGAGAGAATCTTTGGTTTAGAATTGGGCTATGGCTACACAAGTTCTATTTTCTCTGCAAACGTGAATCTCTACAATACCTCTTGGCAAAACAAACCTTTGGAACGTGCCCCTACTGTGCCTATTCCAGATGAAGATGGTAATATTGACGAAGATTCAGAGAGGGTTGCCATTAATGTTCCTGGCATAGATGCCTTGCACCAAGGAATTGAAGTAGATTTCGCATTCAAACCTGGAAAGAAAGTAACTTTTGAAGGATTGATTTCAGTTGGAGATTGGCGTTGGACTTCTTCCGAAGTAGCCGAAATTTTCTTTGATGGACAATTAATTCGTGAATTTGAATTTGATGCAAACGGAGTTCATGTAGGAGATGCAGCTCAAACTCAATTTGGAGGGCTATTAAAATATGAACCTATCAAAGGTTTATACCTCAAATTAAGAGGTACTTATTTTGACAATAATTACTCCAATTTCCAGCCCGAAGATTTGAATACAGAAAGTGGAACAGCAGGACTAGACTCTTGGAAATTACCTAATTATATGCTCTGCAATTTACATGTAGGCTATAATTTCTACATCAATAAAACAAAGATGAGCCTGCGTTTTAACGTCTTGAATTTGTTTGATACCACCTATATTAGTGATGCTAATAACAACGACGACTTCAATGAAAGACCAACTGCGAATTTTGACGCTCAGTCAGCCTCAGTGCATTTTGGACAAGGGAGAAGATGGACAACGGCTTTGAGCATAGACTTTTAATCACTACATTTGTTGATTTAGACTTTGAACGAGATAGCAGAATATACATTCTGCGGTGTTTTGCAATAATTGCCAAAGAACCAAATAATTTATGATTAAAACCAATTTATTGATTGCCAAACACTTACATCTCCATTCTTACTTCTCACTTCTTTCGTCCAAAGTCCAATGTTGATATAATCCACCAAAAATGTAATTGAAGCACTGATAAATTTTGTTTTTCTTTGTAAAAAAACAAAACGATATGAACTATAAACATTTTTTCTTTGGATGGAGTTTCTTTTTATCACTGATATTTGCGAACCTGCAATATGCTCAGGCACAGGTAGAAGATATCAAAAAAGAATCGGAACAGAATAGTAATGGTAGCAGCGAAAACGGTGGAGGTTCAGATGCTATTTTTTTCATAGATCTTGCCTTCGACTTTTTCACCTTTGGCTACCAATACCACCTATACCAACTGAGTAATGAGGAAGAAATGCCAGAAATCACTTCAATTGAAGTACATCCTACTATTGGTTATGCAAACGGCAATACGATAGTAGTTGCGCCCAGAATACGAGGAAATTGGGGCTTATTGACGGCTGATTTTCGTTATTTCAATTTGGTAGGTGGCGGATTGTATCAAACACTTGATGGACAGTTTTTGATGAATGTGGTCAACGAAAAAGCCGCAACCTTGCGAATCGGAACGGGCTTTATGCACGAATACTTCAACAATGGACAAACCTACAATGAACACTTTTTTGGTTTGGACACTCGTTGGGGAAAAGAACAAAATTTCACCTCCAATATAGAGTTTAGAATTGCCAAAGATTATTCAACAGGGGCTACGCCTCGACTTGAATTCAATGTAAGACTCAATCAGAAGATTTTTGAAAAAGGTCGAATTGTAGGTTATTGGACGGTTGGAGGCATTTATCAACGCTACTTCAATGAGGTCAATGTTTGGACAGGACAAACAGGGTTGAGTTTTGCTTTGCGTTGATTACTGTTGGTTTTGTGTTTAAGTTGATAATTGTGTTTAGGTGTTCAAGTCGGAATTACCAACACTTGTCGTTTATTTAGGACTTCACAAGTTACCAAAATCCAAACACACCTATCAACATAAACACCTAAACACAAATAAAAAACACATGAAAATTTATACGAAGACGGGAGACAATGGAACAACAATGTTGTTTGGAGGAGGGAGGGTGCTGAAACATCACCTCCGCATTGAAGCCTATGGAACAGTCGACGAACTCAATTCCTATATTGGTTTGATTCGTGACCAAGCAATCAGCGAACATCATCGCCAAATTTTGAAGCGAATACAAGATACCTTATTCACACTCGGTGCAAATTTGGCAACGAATCCCAATAAATCGAAAGTGAAAACACCAGATATTACAGAAAAAGATTTGCAGCTTTTGGAGCAGGAAATGGACTCAATGGATGAGACATTGCCGCAATTGAAGAATTTTATTTTACCAGGTGGACACACCACCGTTTCTTTTTGTCATCTTGCCCGTTGCGTTTGTCGAAGGAGTGAGCGGCTTTGTGTAGCCTTGGCGGAAGAATCTCCTGTGGCGGCTATTTTGATTCAATATCTCAATCGATTGTCGGACTACTTATTTATGCTTGCTCGGAAGATTGGAGCAGAATTAGGCGTAGAAGAGGTGGTTTGGAAATAGTTTTTGAAGATGTCAAGAGTGAGGAGGCAAAAAAAAGGTGTAATTGTACGATTTTTAAGTAAAAATCATGCAATTACACCTTTTCAACTGATTTCTAATTTATTCAGCATGTAAAATTGTACAAGTACTTACTAATTCAAAATTCAGCATTCGTTCATTCAAAATTCCTTAGACAATCA
>JBMYXW010000398.1:0-4068 GCA_049608825.1 Chitinophagales bacterium | reverse complement strand
CACCATGTAGAATACACAGACCCTTACTACCACATTGACACCAAAATATTGTTGATGCGCTGCTATTACGAATTGGAAGAAGTAATTCCCCTCTTCAATCTCATTGACACCATCAGGGCATATATTCGACGAAATAAGCAGATTTCCAAAAGCTACAAAAACAACTACTTAAACTTCTTCAAGTTTGTCAAAAAATTGGTTCGCATCAAAATGGGGAGCAAAAAAACCATTGAAGACCTCAAAGAAGAAATAGATCAAACACCCAATTTTGACGGAGCTTCTTGGTTGTATGAAAAAATAAAAGAATTGGAACAGAAGAAAAAGAGGTGGTAATTACCGTCAAAAAACCAAAGTCACATTTCCTTGCTTCAATTCCACCTCACCACCAACAAACTGGTATTGAAGCACATAAACATATACGCCAATTTCGCACATTCTATCCTTATAGCTTCCATCCCAAACCTCATTCATATCCATACTTTCAAAAACTTGCTCTCCCCAACGATTGTAAACCTGTAAAGAGTAGCTTTCCAAACGTTCATTACTGACAGCTATAAACTCATCGTTGATTCCATCACCATTCGGTGAAAAAGCATTGGGAAAGGTCAATGTGGGAACGATTTCGGGAGCAATCACTGTGATATTGATTGTCAAAGGAGGAATGCAACCTGCTTCACTTTCAACGACTAAGGTAGTTGTCCCAGCAGTCGTTGCGGTGAAAATGGGATTGAAGCAGTCGGTACAACTCAAATCAGAATCTGCTGTCCACTGAAAAATACCATTACCACCTGTCACCTCCAATTGAGTCGTTTCGCCCAAGTTCAAAGTTGTATTTCCTTCAATACTCAATTCTCCGATTTCTTCAATGCGAACTTGCACAGAATCTACCACAAACTCCTCACAACTATTGGTGGCAGTGAGGTACAAATAAAAATTACTGGTCGTATCAGTGGGCTGAAAAACAGTTTGTAATTCCGAAGGGTTGTCAAAATTACCTTCAATGTTTGCCGACCATTGAAGCGTATTGGGCGTTCCCAATAGGATTTCTCCGTTCAATGATATGGGGTCATTTTGGCAAATATTGATGGCTTCACCTGCGTCTATTTCGAGTTCATCGGCTGCGATATTGAAGGTGAAAGAAGAGGTCGTTGGACAATCGCCACTGGTTTGGTATTCAATCGTATATTCTGTTCCTTCAATCAATTCACTCAATAAAATTTCGCCTGTTGAAGCATCTATATTGATGCCATTAGGCGAACTAAATGTGCCAGCAGCAGTTGCCACAAAATCGGGCAGAGGATTGTCTTCGTTTAAGCAAAAAACAGTATTTGGATAGCTAAAACTCGAATCGTCCAGCGGATTTACCATCAATGAGAAAGGAACTCTTGTGCTTCTGCAATCATCGGGCAAGGTCATGGTTTCGGCATAATAGATGCCCTCACTTATGGCTGTAAAAGAAAGCGAACTTTCCAAAATAGGCTCACCACCTGCTTCAACATCGTACCAATTCACAAGCCCTTCAAGCGGAGCTTCGACTTCAAAATTGAAGGTGATTTCCTCGTTCTCACAAAAAGAAACCTCAGTTTGGGAAAGCGCAATCGGAGGGTCAATCGTTGGACAACCGACTTGAATACAGTTGTAATTGTAGGAAATAGGTTCGGCACAATTTTCCAAACCGACTGCCAGTGCGTCTTCATTTGCCAAGACAAAATTCACCGTTCCTGCGCCAAAAGGAAAATCAAAACTGCCCTCCACTAAATCGCCCGCTTCGGTATAAATGCTGAAATTGGGGCAAGCAGATTGTGGTAAAATCTGAACGGAACAACCGTCTGTACCGACTTCTTCAATCGTTGCGGATTCGGGGAATGGGTAAAAAATCACGGTCAAAGTATCTGCATCAAAAACCTCATCGGGGCTGATAAGACAGTAGGTTCGAGCGATGTACTGAAATGCTTGGGCATTGCAGCCTGTAACGGTTTCGGAAATGGTCAGTGACTTATCGTTGCTCAACACATTTTCGTCAAAATCAACCCATTCTCCACGCACATAATTGGCTTCATCATCATTCACAAACGAAATGGTGATTTCTTCACCCGAACAAACATGGTGCGGATTCGGAACATTGAAGGAAGTTATGTTGGGACAATCTTCCAAATCGAAAGGGTTGACTGTATAATTGAATTCGGTTGGTTCGCTTTCACATCCATTGACAGTTTCAGTTACAAAAAGCATAAAATCGCCTGCAATTTCGGTAGGTAATTCATGTTCCAAACCCGTAAAAACCAGTTCCCCCAATTCATTGTACCAATTGATTTCACCACCTTCACTTGGGATGGCTTCTGCAATGAAAAATTGATTTTGAAGCACAATTGCACTCAATGGAGTGACTTGAGGAGGATTTGGAGTAGGAATTTCTTGAAGAGTGACAGGGAGTCGGTTCACACTGATACAACCATCAGGCGAAAGGGCTTCTACCCAATAAGTTCCTGCCATTGAAGGAGTAAAATCTATTCCAGACGCAATCGGAGCATTGGCAGTTTCCGTTTCATACCAAAGGAAAGTGTCCACGCCATTGTTGATTACACTAAAAGTAGGAATCGTTTCGCCTTCGCAATAAGAAAGGTTGTTGGCTACAATCACTGGGTCGGCAGGTGGAGGACAGAAGCAAGAAAAAGAACCATTGACTTCAATTTCATCACAGTTGCCCGAATCATCGATTACAAAACTGTATGCTTCCTCATCGTTGAGCGTCAAACTGTATATATTGCCTACTATTTCTGTTCCATTTACATTGTAGGGAGGATAGCCACCCGAAATCGTGGCAGTCAAATCGTAGGTCAGATTATCTGCCGAACAAACGGATTCAGTGCTGACCTGCATGGGTTCGGAGAAAGTAATTTCTACCTCATCCTCGTCAAAGCAGACATTGGCGAATGGGTCAATGTGCGACCAAAAGAAAGTATAAACGCCGCTTTCATTGACGGTAACAGCGGTTTGTGGGTCGCTCTCATCTGCAAAGTCGGCTGTTGCGGTAGGAGAGGGGGCGAGCGAAATTGCCCAAAATCCTTCTTCGCTGCTGATGGCATTCAGCGAAGTTGTCAAGCTGCAAACTTCGGCATCTTCTCCTGCTGTATTGTCGTTGGCTTGAATGGTAATAATTTCAGAGCTGCTTGCATTTTCTGTACAAGGTGCTTCGGCTGCAATGGTATAAACCACCACATATTGACCTGCTGCAATGCCCTCAAAACTGAAAAAACCTGTATTGTCTATTGCAGTAGGTGCATCTGGACTGCTCCAAGTGCCACCTGTTTCACCAGCAACTAAGTTGGATAAATTGAAGCCAACTTCGGTGTCGCAAAAGTTTTGAGTAGGTGCGGTTGTCATTGCCGTAGGTGGTGCAATGATATTGATAGAAGCATTTTGGATGGCATCGGGACAATCTGCGATGTTGTCAGACACGGTGTAAGTTATGGTGAAATCACCTAATAAGTCCTCTGGATTGAAGGAACTGCCTGTAAGTGTTCCTGTTGGAGCTGAAGTCGTCCAAGTGCCGCCTACATCACCTGTCACCAAAGTATTCAAATCCAAAATATTACCTGCTATTCCGCACAGGTCGGGCGGCAGGTTAAAGCTTGCATCGGCTGTGCAGTCGGGCAAACATTCCACCACTTCAATGTTTTGACTGCTCGAAACTTCACCACAAGGTTCTCCGCCATCCACAATATAGGTCAGCGTGTAAGTGTCTATTGGCAAACCGTTTGCATTGAAGGTGCTGCTCGAAATAGGATTGAAGCCTGCGACTTCTGGGTTATAAGTCCAGATGCCACCTGTTTCTCCCGTTACCAAAATGGTCAAATCCAAAGTTTGTACAAAACCTTCGCCCGAATTGCTGCATAATTGCCCATTGGCAGGGGAAATCGTGGAGGCATCGGATGGGTTGGTTACTTCAATACTCAATTCAGCGCTCACATCACAGTCTCCCAAATTGGTGGTATAAGTCAATGTTTGGCTGCCTGCAATGGGGTCAAACAATGTTCCCGAAACGCCTGTTCCTGACCAAGCTCCATT
>JBMYXW010000397.1:0-4069 GCA_049608825.1 Chitinophagales bacterium | reverse complement strand
CTTCCCAAGGAACAGTTTTCCAGACAAGCGATACTTTGACCCAAGCTTTCCACATTTTACAAACCGATGGTATTGCCGTTCACCAAGGCGATACTTTCGTTGTAGCGACAAGTGTAGTCCTTGCTTCAAATGTTGTAATCTCTCGAACCACCGATATAGCCAATTCTAATTCTGTTATCAACCTCCTCACCTTTACCGCCTGCGACTGCTTTACGGGCTGGGAAGGCGTTCAATGTACGATTCCTGCTCCTTGTGATGGAGTCAATTGTTCGAATGGCGGTGAAGCCATAGAAATAGACGAGACGACTTGTGAATGCAATTGTCCACAAGGCTTTACAGGCAACTTGTGTGAAATAGAAGACAAATGTGCCTTGGTTACTTGCAACAACAACAGTACTTGTCAAATCAATGAAATAGGAGAAGCAGAGTGTGTATGTGATACGGGTTATGAGCAACCATCTTGTATCAGTCTAACCCGTAAAAAGTTTTTAGGTAATTACAATGTTTTCTCAGATAGTTGTAGCACGACTTCACCTTATACTTTGACTATTGAAGAAGGCGAAAGTCTTGACCAAATTGTCTTCAATAGTTTCAATGATTTCGGAGCAGTTGTTGGAAAAACTTCAAATGTCAACAAGGTTACGATACAAGATACAACCGACCAAATGGATATTATTTCTTCCCTTGAAGGTTCTTTGAATACTGCTGATACGACTATTCATCTTTTATTGAGGATAAGTAATCTAAACGGAGATGATGCGGATACATGTGTTTTGATAATGAAACACGAATAGGATAAATCAAGTATCAATAGATTCCTTCATAAATTGTACTTTTGCATCCATATCAGCAATGCCATTATCTGAACGATGAAACAAATTATCCTTACATTTCTAATTGGTTTACTCATACTAAGCAATTTACAGGCACAAACCTTTGAGGTTAGCCCCAAAAGTGTGCAAGTAAGAGAAGGAAGTCGTTTTGAAGTCAGTTATACACTTCAAAATGCAAATATGGACGATTTTCAAGCTCCAGATTTATCCAGTTTTTTTATCGTCAGTGGTCCCAACAAACAACAGTCGGTGCAAATCATCCAAGGCAAAATGACTCAATCTGCCAGCATCATTTATGTCCTAAGCCCCAAAAAACAAGGCGTATTCAACATTCCCTCCGCTACTGTCACCAGCAATCGAAAAACCTTGCGAAGCGGCAAAGTAAAAGTCGTTGTCTCAAAAGGTTCGGCTAAAACACAACAACAGGGTAGAAAACAAGGGCGAATGCAAACGGATGCACCTACAGTAGATGTCACCAACCTCAAATCCTTGATATTTCTACGAATCATCACCGACACCCTCGATGCCTATCAAGGACAACAAGTAAATGCCTACTATCGACTCTATACTGCAGTAGATGTGACCGATTACACGATTATTGGCACGCCCCAACTAACTGGTTTTTGGGTACAAGATTTGACTCCTCAACGATTGGAATCGGGAAATATTGAAATGATAGACAGTGTATCGTATCGAACCTACAACCTAAAAGAATATGCCCTTTTTCCGCAACGTTCGGGTGCATTGACCATCACTCCAATGGAAGTAGAAATCGTCGCACAAATTCCTGTGGGCAATCAACGCCGTTCGTTCTTTCGGTCAAATCGTCGAGAAAAAATCAAATTATCCAGTGATACCTTAGACATCAATATTTATCCTTTTCCAGAAGAGGGCAAACCCGAAAGTTTTGCAGGAGGCGTGGGAAATTACAAAATGTCGGTCAAGCTCGACCGCAGTGCGATTCGAGAAGGAGAAACCGCCCAGATGACCATGATTATCAATGGAGAAGGCAATGTCAAACTTTTGGAAGCCCCCGAATTGACCGTAAAAGAAGGACTCGAAACCTTTGAACCCGAAATTGAAGAAAGTACCTATACCCAAAGTGGAAAAGTCAAAGGACGCAAAACTTTTACCTTCGACATTCTTGCCAACGAACAAGGACGCTACGATATTGGTCCCATTGAGTTTAGTTATTTTCATCCCCAAACACAGGAATACCGAACCATTCGCAGCCCAAAATACAAATTGGTGGTTATGAAGGGTGATGGAACAGCTTTGCCCGAAGAAACAGCAGAAGATACGGGTATTCGACCTATTAAGATGGAAACAACACTGCATAAAAAAGGCGGGAAAGTCTTCGCTTCTATTTGGTTTTGGACACTCTTTTTACTGCCTTTCCTTATCTTTCCTTTTTTCCTTCAATGGCACCGTCGCCGAGAAGCCATCCTTTCAGACACGATATCATTGAAGCGAAGGCTCGCCCTTCAAGTAGCAGGTAAACGACTGACAACTGCCGAAGGATTTATGAAACAAAACAACAAGCAAGGTTTCTACAATGAAGTCGTCAAAACGATTTGGGACTATCTTAGTGACAAACTAAATCTGCAAACCACCGACTTATCCAAAGACAATATTCGCAGTTTGTTGGAAGAAAAAAATGTACCTAGTGCTATCATTGACAAACTCATAGAAACGATTCGTTATTGTGAAATGGCTTTGTTTGCTCCTGTTGCAGATGCGGATAATTTACAAGGAACTTATACAGATACCCAAAACTTGATAGCGGATTTGGAGGAAGCGGTTTAAAATGGTTGCGAAACTGCGAGATGATAGAAACATCTTACAGTATAATCACTGCTTATCCAATCCTTGTTCCATATTTCTCTAATTGCTCCAAAATCCACATTTTTTGTGTTTTTAGGGAATTTACAATCTCCTTTAACCTCTTCATTTTGGTAGAATCGTAGGCTTCGCTTACACAATAACTGTTTTCCTCCAAAGTCACAAAAAACCAGTTTCGACCAATGATGTAACAACCATAAATGGTCATATCTTTGTAGAAATGTACTGGATTGGGATTGAATAAGTTGGGTTTAGGAGGCGTTTGATGGAGCGATTTGGCAGCAATCATTGCTGCTAAAAGCTGTGCCAAAGGATCGTCAGAAGTACCTTTTTCTTTTTTGTATTCGTGAATAAAAAAGAAGGGTTGAGTAGGCTGACTTCTACCTGTTGCCACCACCCAATCTACTTTTCCTTTCAATTTGGTGTTGAGGTAAGTCGTTTCAATATTTCGTTTAGAAAAAGCTGCTATTAAAAAATCTTCGGCTTCATAATCTACCAATTCCGTAACATGGTCTATTAGTTTGGCACGTAACTCTGCTTTATTCCAGAAGTGAATTTTTAGTGCAGCCTTTTTTTGAAGAATCTCCAATGTCTGAACTTCAAAATCAGATAAAGAATGTTTCTCAGATAGCCATTTTTTTAATATATTGCATTGAAAGATTTGTTGAATACCAAACTGTAATATCAAACCTTCAATTGTCCAATTTTTGAAAGACTTGTCTTTAGAAATATTACTCATCATTAAATTATTATTGGTTTGACTTTTCAACAAAATGAGCATGGGTTTGGTTGTAAAAGAAACAGTTCAATTAACCTTTTACAAATAAAATCAAGCACCCATCTACCAGTCACCACTCTACAAAACCCCAATCCGCTTCAATTCCCAAAAACACCGACTTGTAGCTGCGATATCAGCCGCTGCATTGTGAGCATCCTCAAAAGATTCACTAAACAATTGATAGTACAATTCCTCCAATTTGGGCCATTTGTAGCCATAATTACCAGGAATTTTGCAAAAATCCGTTGAAGCCTTCATCGTACAAATCGTATCTTTTGTAGCAATCGAATTCCGAAAACCATTTCGTAGAAACTCCGAGCCCATGATTTTTTCGTCAAAACTCATATTGTGCGCCACCAAATAAGTGGACAAATTGACCTTTTGTTCAAAATCTGTCAAAACCGCCATTAAATCTTCTCCTTCTGCCATCGCTTTTTCGGTCGAAATACCATGAACTCTTGCTGCGCCAATAGGTATCCTAAAGCCTTGAGGTTTGATAATCTGGTCATTTTGAGCAATACATTTACCTTCAAGGTCGTACATTGCCCACGCCAATTGCACCAGTCGAGGCCAGTTGTCCACTTGAGTTACAGGAGCTTTCCAGTTTTTAGGTAAG
>JBMYXW010000396.1:0-4086 GCA_049608825.1 Chitinophagales bacterium | reverse complement strand
TGGGAGTTGGGATTGAAAATTGGAGGGAATTAGGAATTTTGAATGAATAAATGTTGAATTTTGAATGATGGGAACTTTCAAAACCAAGACTTTACAAGAGTAAAATGTAATTTATCTTTTCAACGTTCCTTAGGTGAATACAAATTTTTAATCCTTATTCTAATTTTCATTCGTTTCTTACTGTATCTTTGCCGCCATTTTTTTTTTTTAAAAAACCAAAGAATTACATTTATGAATAATCGTATCAATATTTTATACGCTTTTCTTGTTTTGTTTGTGTTGTGTTTGGCTTCTTCCTGTGTAAAAGAAGACGATGATTCACCCTTACCACCACCTGTCGAAACTCCTTTGTACGCAAAAGGAGTGTTGATTCCAAGCGAAGGTCAGTTTGGAAGTGGTTCGGGAGCGGTTTCCTTTTATGATAGAGAAACCAATGTGGTAGAAAATGAGATTTTTGCAAGAGTGAATACCGAATCATTGGGAAGTGTGGTTCAATCGGTCAATGTATTTCAAGACAAAATTTTTGTTGTGGTGAATGGCGCAAATAAAGTAGTACAAGCCAATGCCGAAACTTTTTCATTGGAAGGTACAATTACAGGACTGGAACAGCCTCGTCACTTTTTGGGAGTGGATGACGATGTTTCGTATGTGTCACAATGGGGGGCAGATGGATTGACATCAAGTGTAGCCATTGTGCAGACAGCTAATCTTGCTATTATCAATACCATTCCTACTCCTTCTGGGGCTGACAAAATGCTATTGGTCGCAGACAAAGTATGGGTATTGTGTTCGGGAGGATTTGGGCGTGAAAACAAAGTCGCCATTATCAATATCGTAAAAGGAGAAGTCGTAGCAGAAGTAGAAGTGAGGTTTGCCCCAAGAAGCATTACGAAGGATGCTAATGGCAAAATATGGGTCGCCTGTACAGGAAATGTTTACGATGAAAACGACAATGAAAATGGTGCTTTGATTCGCATCAATGCCAATACATTTATGATTGAAGAAATACTGGATTTAGGCTCAACCGTCCAAGACTTCAATTTTGATATGGTCACCAATAACACCAAAACCGACCTTTTCTACAATTTTGGCGGAGCCATATATCGCCAACCTATTGGTGAAGCAACGGTGGATACTACCCCTTTTATTAATGGCAGCAATGTGTTAAGCTTATATGGATTGAGCTATGATTCTGTTTCCAATGCTTTGTATATCAGTGATGCCAAAGATTTTGCAAGTGATGGAGAAATACAACGATACGATGCAGATTCGGGAGCATTTATAGATGCTTTTACAGTGAAGGTTGCACCAAATGGCAATTGCTTTTTTGGAGAATAAACACTGGCAATGAGACTTTTGTAGTTTCCTCTTTGAAGGAGATTGAAGCCCTCAATTTGAAAACCTACGTTTACTAAACTTTTGAAGTTTAGTAAACGTAAAATTCTAAATCATCTCAAACCACAATTCAGGCGCATCCTTCATACCTCCCGAATAATCAAAAAATATTTCTTCTCCACCTTCAATAGAACGGATGCAGTGAAATTCCACTCGCTGATTCTCCATATCAAATACAATCTCTGCATTGGGTTGATAACTATGATTGTAAATCGAACCATAGCCCAAAACAACACATATTTGAGAATTGGGTTTGGGTGACACAAAATAGTAGTTGTAGAGAACCGTTTTGTCAATCAATTCTTGTTGTTTAGGAGGAATGATGATGACAGGACAAAGCTCTATAAGGTCGCCCTTGTTCAAAGGATATAGCGTGAAAACGCCCCTTCCTTTTCCTTCTGATTCGGTGATGAATAAACCTGGTGCGTGCATCATAAGGTAATTGTTTTTCAGTAAGGTACGAAAAATGAAGTAATGAGCCTTTGAAAGTTCACCGCATAGAAAAACCGCTTGACTATTTTACCAATAATCAAGCGGTTTCTAATTTTTCTTCTTCTTGAATTTCTCTTATGCCACCCAAAAATTACTTGAGTTTGCATTTGAACCTTGAATTTGAAGTTCCACTAAGCTCTCTTCGCCTTCTCCCACATCACCGACTGCGAACCAGCCCAATTTCGCATAAAACCACGATACACCGCATAGTTCATAATACAGAAATAGTAAGGAACGAAAAACGCTTTGACCTTGATTTTCTTTTGCTCAAACACATAACCCATTGCAGCAAAAGCATAAAACAAAACTTGCAGCATCAAAATAGCCAAGTACATTCCGCCCGTACTGACCGCCAAAGCAATATTCGTTGCCAAAATCAAAGGCAAAACCAAAGGAGCTAAAGTCCAACGCAATACCCGATGCGAAACATACTGAAAGGTCAGCATACCATATTTGAAGATGTTCAACAAAGGAGCAAGTCTTACAATCGCTTGAATACCACCTGCTGCAATGCGAATTTTTCGCTTCAATTCTTCCTTGACCGAAGCCGAAGGTCCTTCCACCGCATACGCATTGGGTTCATAGCGAACCTTGTAGCCTTTTTGGGCAATGCGTAGCGTCATGTAAAAATCTTCAATAATCGTATCTTTCGGCACCGCCTCATACATTTCCGTCCGCAAAGAAAACAATTCACCTGCCGCACCCACAACCGAATACAGTTCAGAATCCCAACGTTTGAGCGAAGATTCGTATTTCCAATAAATGCCTTCACCTGCCGCATTTGCAGCATCTTCCGCATCCATCGAAATGCGCTTTTCACCTGCCACAGCACCCACTTTTGGGTTTTCGTAGTGTCGCACAATGTTGTAAATCGCCTCTTTGTTCACCATCGTATTGGCATCCGTATAAATCACAATCGGAGTCTCTACAAATTCCATAATGCGCTCCACTGCCGCAATTTTCCCCGCTCTTTCGGGTCGGTGAAAAAGTTTGATTTGAGGGTATTGTTGGATGATTTCGGGCGTGCGGTCATTCGAGCCATCTGTTACAAAAAAGTATTTGATTTTGTCTTTTGGGTATTCCAAATCCAAAGTATTGTTGATTTTGTCGACAATCCAATCTTGCTCATTGTAGGCAGCTACCACAAAGGTAACTTCTGGAAATTCGGTTGGTTTTTCGGGAATCACATCACTCCAGCCCAACATCCGTTTGATTTTGACCATCAAAAACAAAATAAATCCATACCCAATGTATGTATAGACAACGAGAAAGACGCTTACCCAAAAAATAATTTGTAGTGCAGTAATCATAGTGTTCTTATTTTATTTTTTTCATCGCAGCGAATCGAGGGCAGTTATTGTTTGGTTTGTGTTTTCAGCAATTCCGTAGGAATTGAATATTTGTAGAAATACAAAAGCGATAATTTTCAAACTCCATCGGAGTTCAACCCATACAAAACAAAGACTAATGAGGCTCAACTCCGATAGAGTTGGTAATTGCCTTTGAGCTGTTTCTACAAATATTGTACTTCTACGAAGTAAGCACAACTCACAACAACATTCCGCTGTTATCGAAAAAGACTATTTAAAGAAAAGATTTGAAAGGGAGAGTAAAAGAGAAATCAATCAACATCCGTTTATCGTCCGTCGTTCACCGTAAAGCAAAGCAACCGTCCACCGTCTGTCGTTCCAAATAACAAGAAAAAACTATGCCTAATTTTTCAAACCCAATACCGAAGCGTCAATTCCCAATTTTCGCCACACCAAAATCAACAAAATAACATTCCAAACCACCACACCCAAAACCGTTGCAATTGCCGCCCCGTTCATGCCCATCGAAGGAATCAACAGCGTATTGAAGGAAAGATTCACCACCGTACTCAACAACAAACCCCAAAAAGTCGCCCGTTCATGCCCCGTCATCAGCAATAGATTTGCTCCAATACCACACGCCAAATTGAACAATTGACCCACACTCAAAATCAACAAAGCATGGTAACCCGCCTTAAATTCTACACCATAAAAACCCAATATCCATTCTCCCAAAAACCAAAAGACCACCACCATCGGTAGTCCCAAAGCCAAAACACCTCTCGCACTTCGAGTTGCTATTGACTGCAATTCCTTCAATTTCCCTGTTGCCCACATATCCGCAATCATCGGACTGACCACCAAATATACAATCGCCAAGAAAAACCGC
>JBMYXW010000395.1:0-4100 GCA_049608825.1 Chitinophagales bacterium | reverse complement strand
AATTCTCTGTATTTGAAAATGGAATGAACGCTTTGTACTTGAAATCTGGGACTAACTATCTGTATTTGAAAATGGAATGAACGCTTTGTACTTGAAATCGGGATTAGTTTTGTATCTGAAATTTGGGATTAACTCTCTGTATTTGAAAATAGGGTAAATTATTTGTCTTCTTTGTTTTTGTCCGAACTTGCTACAACCTCAGGAGCTAAAATATTGTTGTCAAAGATGCTCACCTCCTCTTTATCTTCTGTTGCTTTGACCTCTTTTGTGGTGGTGGTTTGTTCTTTCTTTTGTGCATCGGCATTGGTCGTGGTAGTTGTATTTCCATTTTGAGCGACCATTGTGATACTTGCGAAAATCATTGTTATCGTGATGATGAATTGTTTCATGGTTTGGGGCTTTTATTGTTTTTTAAATACTTTATTTCTAACGTGCTTGCAATTTATTATACGGCAGGGTTTCAAGAAATGTTAGGAAAAAGGTAATTAAAAAGCCATTCTTGACTATCTGATAATCAAGCATTAAGCCCACATAGAAGAGTAACTTGTTGTAAAACAGAGCATAAGTTTCTTTTAATATTATTTTTACATTAAAATGACATTTCTATTCAAAACCCAACTGACTCACTAATACCATCCCTATACAGGTCATTCCAATATCCTTTTATCTTTTCTAAATCTTCGGGAAAGTAAACATCTTCGTCATTCAAGTAATAATGGTATGTAGTCTTTGAAGTACTGAATATCACCAATGAAGTATCTCGAAAATCAATTTTCTCATAATCAAAACGTTTGTAGTAGTCTGAAAATTTGATTACTACATCGTCTATATTGATTCTATTGCTTGACTGCCTTTTAGTACAAGAGTTCAGGCTACAAAATAGTATTACCAATGAAGTACTCACCATAAACCAATAAACCTTCGATTTCATTATCCTATAATTTTGATAAACAACATTTTACATCCACTACACAAACTCTTATTCCCCCAACACCGCCACCGCCCCAATAATACTCGCCGCAATCGCCACATTCAGCGATTCTGCTTTCCCTCTTTTCGGAATCGTAATAGGATGTGTAATATGTGATTGAAGGTCAGCAGAAATCCCCTGCCCCTCATTTCCCATCAAAATAAAACCTTTGTCTTCAAACCGAGTCGAAAATAAGTTGTTGCCATTCAAGAGCGCACCATAAACAGGAAGTCCTTCAAAACGTTTGAACAAGGTCGGCAAATCTGTATAGACCATTTGAAGGCGAAACAGAGACCCCATACTCGCTTGCACGACTTTGGGATTGAAAGCATCGGCACAAGTAGGGGAGCAAAATAAATGGGTCATTCCAAGCCAATCTGCTGTGCGAAGAATCGTTCCCAAATTGCCAGGGTTTTGCACATTGTCCAATACAAAACTGTAGGGGCAAGCCTTGTGCTTGCCCTCCTCCAAATTAGGGTTCCGCACATTATCCAACAAAGAGAATTGGTCAAGCGTTGACAAATTCCCCTCAAAAGAAGGAATCGAAGCCAAGGCAACTACTTGATTGGGCGTATCTAAGTTAGAGATGCTTTTCAAAGCTTTTGGAGACACTGCAAAAACAAATTTTGAAATGGATTGAAGCACTGAATGGTGTTTTTGAATCCACGACTTTAAAGCATAAACGGTTTGGATTTCCATATTGGATTGAAGCAATTCCCTTACCATTTTGTCACCTTCTACTACAAAAGCGGCATTCATCTGCCGATATTTCTTAATTTTGAGCGATCGTATATATTTAATCTGGTTTTTAGTAAGCATTGTGAAAAATAATAATCAACGTTTGATAAAATGGCTGTTTTTAATGTGTCTTTTCACTGCAATAGTCGGCTGTACGCACACCCGTCACTTGCCCGAAGGAAAAACCCTACACAAAACAACCTTGGTTAACTTTGAATCGGAAACGCCTCTCAAGGACAAATCCGACTTGAAAGACCAATTATACAACTTATCACGCCCGAAACCTAATGCAAAATTTTTGGGTATCGGCAAAGTCAAACTTTGGATTTACCACCGCACCCGAAACGCAAAAAAGGGAATAGGCGAATGGCTTAGGCGAAATCTTGGAGAGCCACCTGTCTTGATAGACAGCACTTTATTGGAGCGTTCCAAACAGGTCATGGCATTGAAGCTGCAAAAGAAAGGTTATTTCCACCAAAGCGTGGAGTATGAAACCATCACCAAAAACAAATCAACTGCTGTCATCTTCAATGTTTTGGTCGAAAAACCCTATCGGCTCGACAGCATCTTTTTGCCGACTGATACTGCAACGAATCCTATTGCAGCGGTGATTCACAAAATAAGATTTGGCACCTATTTACACCCCAACGACCAATTTGATTCTGATGTATTGCAGCAAGAACGAAGTCGAATTACCCAATACCTCAAAAATACGGGTTATTACAATTTTAGTAGTGATTTTATTCACTATGAACTCGATAGCTCCAAAGCCACCCACAGCATAAAGATACATTTGAAGGTCAAACAGGAATCCAATGGCTCGCACACACCTTATCGAATCGGCAAAGTATTCGTGTACCCCCAACACAATCCCAAAGATACCATCTTCAATTATCCCGATACGACTTTTGTGGATGGCTATTATTTCATCGCTCCTTCCACAAAAAAATTCAAACCTCATGCTCTCACAGAACATATTTTGTTGAAACAAGGCAAACTGTACTCACAAAACGATTATCAAAATACCATCAACAGACTTTTTAGTTTGGGAGTATTTAAGTTCGTCACTATTGGTTTTTCAAAAGATACACTCAAAAAGAATCAACTAAACACTTATATTCGTTTAGTTTCCAGTGTGCGGCAAAGCGTTACGGCAAATGTGGAGATGAACAATCAAACAGGAAATGCCTTTGGAGGAAGCGGTACAGGAGGGCTTTTGGGTTTGGCATTGGGTGGAACTTATCGAAATAAAAATACTTTTAAAGGGGCAGAAGCATTGAATCTGAATCTGTATTATGGTCAAACCTTCAATATCAATAGCAGTCTGAACGCTCCAAGAGACAACATCAATGAATTCAGTGGAGAAGCCGTTTTGAGCTTACCCCGATTCCTTGCACCCAAGCGTTTTCATCCCAAAGTATCTGACCAAAATCGCCCAACAACCAATATACGTTTGGGCTTCGGTAGAGTAGAAAGTACCGATCAATTTACGATTACTTCTTACAATCTGGCATTTGGCTATACATGGCGAGAACAAAAAACACTGAGCCGAAACCAACACCTACACACCTTCAACCCCATCTCTATCAGCTCTGTAAACATAAGTAATACGACCGAACAGTTTGAAAACTATTTGGCACAAAACCCTCGACAAAGAGTGACTTTTCAGCCACGAATCATTATAGGTCCCATTTATTCCTACTCTTTTACCAACCAAGATTTGAATCAACGCAGAGATTTTGAAGTATTTAGGGGAAGTGCTGAAGTCGCAGGTGCAGGTCTTTCTAATATCGAACAACTCTTGAGGTCAAACGACATCAGCGATACTTTGAAGATTTTTGGCAACAACTACGCTCAGTTTGCCCGATTTGAAGCAGACTTTAGAAAGTACAAAATAATGACTGCAAAAAGTGAATTGGTGTCGAGAATAGCTGCAGGTTTGGTCGTTCCCTACGGCAATTCGGAGGCGGTGCCTTTTGTCAAGCGGTTTTCTATTGGAGGTCCCAACAGTTTGCGAGCCTTTCAATTGGGGCGTTTGGGTCCAGGAACAACCAATCTAAGCCTCGACACCAGCAGTGTGAAAGCTTTCCGAAGAGGTGACATTCGCTTGGAAGCCAACATTGAATACCGTTTCCCAATTTGGAAATACCTCAAAGGGGCAGCGTTTATAGATGCAGGAAATGTATGGACGCTTCGGGAAGAAAACGAAACGGAAGGTGGATTGCTGACTTTGAAGGATTTTTGGCGGAGTTTGGGCCTGGGGGCAGGTGTGGGTTCGAGGTTGGATTTTGGCTACTTTGTACTTCGACTGGACTTTGGCTATCGGCTTCGTGACCCTCGACAACCGCAAGGACAACGCTGGGTGGCAGGTAGAAATATCGTAACTTGGCAG
>JBMYXW010000394.1:0-4102 GCA_049608825.1 Chitinophagales bacterium | reverse complement strand
AAAAACAATCAATTTCTCAACCGTTTCCTTTGGATTCTTGCTGAACGTATTTTCTATTCGATTTGCAATAATGGCATTCATAGACAAGGCATTGTGTCCAAACAAGCGAGCAAAGGCATACATACTGGCGGTTTCCATCTCAAAATTGGTGATTTGATAAGGAGAATCTTCAAATTCAAACTCTTGAAGCACCTTCAATTTGTTTTTTAGCATTGGAGCAACTCGAAGGGTGCGGCTTTGAGGGGCATAAAACCCTGGGCTGGTAATCGTGATTCCTTGTATTACATCTGAAGCCACAATTTGCAGTAATTCGTAAGAAGCTTGAGCCACATAAGGCTGTATATAACGCGCCAATTCGGGCAATGCGTCTTGCAGTTCTTCTTCTTCTTCATTCGGCTGAAAGTCGTAAAACGCCATCAAATTGTCCAAACCAATGCCAAAAGCCGATGCCACAAAACTATCTACGTCAATGCCTTTTCGCAAACCGCCAGATGTTCCAATCCGTATAAAATTGAGAACAGTTGGGTTTTCTTTTACCTCCCTAGTCTCCAAATCAATATTGACCAAGGCATCCAATTCGGTATAGACAATTTCGATATTGCTCGTACCGATTCCCGTAGAAATCACCGTCAAACGTTTGCCTTTGTACATACCTGTATGCGTGACAAATTCCCGCTTTTGTTTGTTCACTTCAATGGTATCAAAATGTTTGGATATCATTGCCACTCGGTCGGGGTCGCCTACCGTAATGATGGTGTCCGAAATATCGGATGGCAACAAATTGAGGTGGTAAATGCTGCCATCGGGGTTTAAGATTAATTCTGATTCGCCAATAGGGTTCATGTAAATTATTAATTATCAATTATTAATTATCTTGCTCTTCCAACTTTAAATACGGCTTCTCTTTCATCAGCAGTTACTCGAATAATGTAAAGACCTGCCTTCAAATCGTCTTGTGCCAATTCAATACGATTCTCTCCTTCCGAAATATAGCTTCCCATTTCATGCCCAAATATATCAAATACTTCAATCGTTGTATTCTCCGTATTTTTAGGAACTTCAATAATAAGATTGCCCCTTTTGTTGAAAAAACGGTCCGAATTAAGCAGCAAAATACGCTTATCTGGGTCATTTGCAAAACAATATTCTACTTCTACAAAAAGAGAGTCTCGCAAAACAAAGCCTGTTTCAGCATTTCGGATGTTCAAATAATAGTAGCCTGAAAAATCAGGCGTTGCCATTGCAGTCGCTTGAAGGCTGTCCAAAACGGTCTCTCCTGGAGTCCAGAAAACCTCCAAATCATCCGACACGACCAAATTTTGTCCCAAAGTTATGGTATCTCCCAAACAAACACTTTGGTCAGGACCTGCGCTAATATTGAAGTCCAACAAACCTCTCAAAGAAAACAAGGTACTGATGGCATTGATTTTTTCGTCACCGCATAGTTGGGCATAAGTAGCCACCATCAGTTCTGCAGCCGTTGAAAATTTGATGTCTTCCGTAAGAGTTGGTAAAGTAGCCAACATCAGTTTATCCGTATTTTCTCGCCCCAAAGCCTCCCAAATTTCCATCATTACGGATGTAAAAATTTCACTGTCCTCATAAATCGAACTGTAATCAATCCCATTTTCTGGGTCTTCTGCCAGATGGTGCATTGCATCGGGATACAATTTGTTGGTATTGGCTCTCCTTCCCGTAAAATACTGATTGTGACCATCCCAACTGAACATTTTCCACCAATCGTGTTCGCTAATACTGCGAGAATAAGACACTGCAAAGTAATCTCCAATAGATTCATCCAATGCTTCTCGTTCATAACCAAAATTGCAGAAAGCACAATAGGCATGAGAAATCGCATGACCGTATTCATGCACTATCACATCTGCATCTTCGGCATCATCAACTCCACCTTCTCCAAACAATAATTTACTCTGTGTTCCTCCGTATTGAAACATGGATTGGTCTTCAAAAGTCCCGTCTTGTCTTTGAAATGAATGGGCATCGACAGCAATATACATTCCCAAAATAGGTCCTGCATTGACCGAATAATCACAATCTCCTCCTGATTCTGCCAAGTCCAATAAATAATTCCTGTAAGCATTGAGATGGTAATAAGCGTTCACATCTTCAAATCCATCTTCCGAACGGGTGAAGTCAAATAAAGGAGTCGTAGAGGTGGCAGGCGGTGCTATTCGGTCTTCAAATTCACCAAAACCAAAGGCTTCATTTTCTAAGCGATACACGCCATTGTCTAAGGTCACTTCAATAGTTACTTCCTTGCGTTCAGCCGTCAATTCGGGGCTATCTTCGTCCGCATTGTCCAAAAAATTGCCATTCAATCCATAAACTGCTTCTGCAGAAGTCACAGGGTCGGGCAAAAATACATAGGCAGTAGCTTCTTCAAGGGTTGCAGCCATTTTTGGATTTGGTTTAGATTTCGATTCATGTTTACATTTTGGAGCATGATAATGTCGATTTTGGTCTTTTGCAGACAATATATTGCCTTCCAAATCCAATACATATTCTACAAATTCATGCGTTTTTTCGTTGATGCCTCGAAAGGTCAATCCAACTACGGCATCGGCTTTGCTATTGAAGTAAATCACAGGCTGCAATTCATTTTCTATTTCCAAGTCCTTCTTTTGCAGAAAATCATTGGACAGTTGCTTCAATTCCGAAAAAGATTTATTGAGTTGTAATTTGCTTTTTTGCACCTTGTCAAAGTCAAAAGTCGATTCCGTTGCCGACCATATTTCACCTGCCCAATTCACATTCACCTGCACATAACTTCGATAAACAGGCAAACCATTGAAGTGAGGGCGGTAGCGATAGTGATAACCCGTCGAACCTTCTCTGATTTCTTCCAACTCTAAGGTCAATTGTGCCGATTTTTTATTGGGCATCAATCGGTAAGCATAGTTTTCTATTGTTTTGTCTTTGTTTTTTTGCCCCACTTCTACTCTATCAAAATGCGTTTTGGCAAGAAAGTGATTTTCTTTTGTAGGTGTGTATGTAGTAGGGTATTGATAGGCTTCAAAAATTATCAAAGCTGCAAAACAGGTTATGAACAATAAGATTTTTTTCATTGTGTTTATGTTTTTATGTGTTTGGGTTGATAGTTGTTTTTGGGTGTTTGAGTTGATAATTGTGTTTATGTGCTTTTGATAGTGATTCCTCTGAACCCCTAAATTCTTGTTGAGTGTTTGGGTTGATAGTTGTTTTAGTAAATCCTACTTCAAAAATCATGTAATCTTAAATCTAATGTGCCTTCGGGAAACTTGAAAAAAACAGAATATTCATCGGCTGAATTGTTATCACAAAATAACAATCCTCTTTCAATTCCGCCATTACACAATCCCACCATCCTCCAACTCCTTCACTTCAATTCCCCTCATCTCCTCCAAATCTTGCAGCTTTTCCTCCACATCCCCTTCTGCAATCGTCACATTTATCAAACATTGATTATCGTAACCTTGACTTTGTATTTCAATGTTATTTCTTTTCACAACTCGCATCACCTCATTCATGTGCGTATATGGAAATTGGAGTTGAAAAAATGCCATGAGTCGTTTTTCTTCAATTTCAGCATTTTGAAGGGCTTCTTTTGTAGCCGTTTTGTAGGAGCGAATCAAACCAGGAACGCCCAATTTTGTACCTCCAAAATAACGTATCACTATAGCCATCACGTTTGACAAACCAAAAGAATCAATCTGTCCCATAATAGGACGACCTGCCGTTCCAGAAGGTTCGCCATCGTCATTAGCTCGGTAATCTTTTTCTTTGTCCAAGCCCAAACGATAGGCATAACAATGATGACGAGCTTTTGGATGTTCCTGTCTGACCTCCTCCAAAAACAATTTTATGTCATCTTCGCTATAGACCGCCTTGGCATAAGCGATAAATTTACTACCTTTCTCTTTATATTCACCCATTGACGTTTTTATTAAGGTCTGATAGGTGTCTTTTATTTCCTTTTTTCTTGACATAAAGTAAAGGCTGTTAAATCCATTACTGCCAATTTTTTATGTATTACCTCTGCAAAAGTAATCGTTTCAAATTTTACAGCATTAGCATCCTTTTCAGGATCTGCATTATAAATTCC
>JBMYXW010000393.1:0-4110 GCA_049608825.1 Chitinophagales bacterium | reverse complement strand
ATATCTTCCAAATCATCTTCCTCCACTCCAATTTTCTTCAAAATATCTTTCACCTCCTCATGCATAAATCCCATCATTTCGCCAAAGCGAAAATCGGTACTAAGGTCGGATGCAATACTGAAACCACTCGTCAAACTGTCTAAAGTCACAGGTGTTACGCCCGTAATAAAAGTGCGGTCAATTATTCCGTCATCTGCCCCAATCTTCAAAGTTTCATAAAACTTGCGAATCCAACCATTGCGTCCGACCACTTTCTTGAATTCTTCAAAACGATAAGCCACCATTTCATTTGTGAATTGGTCGTATTCGTCTATCAATACATATACTTTTTTGCCTTGACTTTCTGTTTGCACCCAATACCACAATTGATTCAGCATGATTTCTGGTGCCGAAATATTTTGTAAAACCTCTAAGTTCTTGGGATTGAAAATGGAAGAATATTTTTTCAAAAAACGGGATATGCCTATCCGAACATTACTTAAAAATCCTTTATGAGTCGTTTCATTCGTTGCTGTGTTGATGCCCGAAAAATTGAATTTTAGCACCAAATAACTGTTTCTCAGAGGAGTTGGATTTTGCCCGATGTAATACTTTCCAAAGAGTCGGTCAAATTTGTCTTGATGTTCCAATCCATAGTAATGCTCCAAAACCGAAACAAACAAACTTTTCCCAAAACGACGAGGGCGCAAAAAGAACAAGTGCTTTTTGTTCAATGCCTCCAATTTTTCGAGGTACATGGTACGATCGACATAGAGGTAACCTTGTGTTACCAAATCATTGAAAGTACCCACACTACCATAAGGAATTTTCATCATAGTCGTTTTAGAGTTTCGTTTTGAATAACTAAGATAGGCATTTTCAGGACAATTTTTCAAAATGCCAAAACGGAACATGTCATTCTGTAAGAATCTTGTGGCTTAATATAACGAATCTTAGAATCGCTACCATCCTTCAAAGAAGAACACAAACTTTAAAATACCCGATTATTTGTCTAAAACCAATACAATGAAGGAAAGTTAATCTCTGTTAAAACATCTCTTTTTTTGCAGCATTTCTTCTACTTTTAAATCTACTTTTGTTTTTCACTTCAATATTTCCATTATGCTGCAAAATTACCTAAAAACGGCTTTCCGCAACCTTACTCGCAACAAAATCTTCGCCCTCATCAATATCCTGGGCTTGGCGATTGGTATGACCTGTTGTTTTTTGATAGTCTTATTTGTCAAAGATGAACTGAGTTATGACCAATTTCAAGACAAATTTGAGCGTATTTATCGGGTCAAATACCTACCCAAATTTTCGGGTTCGGGCATGGAACTGGCACGAATACCACCACCCGTTTCTCCGCTATTGACCGAATATTTTCCCGAAATCGAGGAGTCGGCAAGGTTTTACAACCGCAGCGCAAGTATTGAAGTGCCATCTACCATTGAAGGAGAAGAAAACAAACAGTATGAGGAAGATAGGGTCTTTTTTGCAGATTCTACCTTAACCGATATTTTCACCTTCCATTTCACCAAAGGCAATTCCAACACAGCTTTGGATGCGCCTTTTTCGGTGGTCATTGCAGAGTCCGTAGCTGAGAAATATTTTGGAGACGAAAACCCTATGGGCAAGACCATTTTGATGAGTGGTCAATATGCTTTTAAGGTGACAGGTGTTTTTGAGGATTACCCCGACAATTCGCACGTACATTTTGAATTGATTGCGCCCTACCAAAATATGTTCAGCATAGAATCGGAGGCGATTCGGGGAAACATGCAAACAAACCTCGCTCAAAATTGGGTCATTTCACATTCTTATACCTACGTTTTGTTGAAGCCCAATCAATCGCCCGAAAGTGTGCACGCCAAAATGCCGCAACTGGTGGAAACCTACGCAAGCGAGGCGGTGAAAGGAAAAGAGGATTTTGTATTGCAGCCTTTGAAGGACATACATTTGCGGTCGAACATCGCCTTGGAGGTTGAAGCAGTCGGAAATATACAGCACATTTATTTGTTCAGTCTCATTGCTTTGCTGACGCTGTTGATTGCCTGTATCAATTTTGTGAACCTTTCTACGGCGGCTTCTTTGAAGCGGGCTACGGAGGTGGGTATTCGCAAAGTGGTGGGCGCAAACAAGGGAAATTTGATAGGGCAGTTTTTGAGTGAATCGCTCTTGTTGAGCTTTTTTGCCTTTGTGGTGTCTTTGTTGCTGCTCGAATTTACTTTGCCAGTTCTCAATAATTTGACTGGCAAAATGCTTCAATTCAACCTATTGCAGCATTGGCAAGAAACCCTGCTTTTTGTTGGTATCTTTTTGAGTGCAGGCATTTTGGCGGGTAGCTATCCTGCTTTTTTCGTGACCCGATTTCAGCCTGCAAGTATATTGAAGGGAACGGGTTTTCGAGGTGCGCCAAAGGGAGCAGCTTTGCGGAAGGTGTTGATGACCAGCCAGTTTTTTGTGACAATTGCGCTGATTGCAGCGACTTTGGTGGTCTATCAACAGTGGCAGTTTATGCGAAGTCAGCCGATGGGTTTTGCCAAAGACCAAGTATTGACGGTGCGTTTGTTCAGTGAGAATATGAACAGTATTTTTGGAGGCGTGACGGGTGAATTGCGGGGCAAAATGAATGCTTTTGAGGAAAGCCTGCAAGCAAATCCGAATATTTTGGGCAGTACGCTTTCGGACGGTTTACCAGGAACGGGTTCTATTCGCCGAAATGTGGTGACGGATGAAATAAAGGCAGAAGATAATTTGTATATCGGTGTGATGGCGGTCGATTACGACTTTCCGACTACCTACGAATTGGACATTATTGAAGGGCGAACATTTGACAAATCGTTTGGCACTGACCACCAAAATGCTTTCCTTATCAATGAAAAAGCGGTGGAAGTTTTGGGTTGGCAAAGTGCTGCGGATGCTGTCGGGAAAAAAATGACAATGGAGGGCAAAGAGGGTACGGTGATTGGCGTGATGAAGGATTTTCATGCAGTGAGCTTAAGTGAACCGATTGCTGCAATGACGATACATGTCAATGCAGGAACATTTACCACTTTTTCGATTCGGATGCAAAATGCGGCGATTCCCGAAACGATTGATTTTGTGCGCCAACAATGGGCAGTTTTTTTCCCCGAAAAGGTGATGGATTATGCCTTTTTGGACGAAGAGATTGAAGAAGCTTATACGACCGAAAGCCGTTTGAGTCAAATCATTGGCTACTTTTCGTTTTTGGCGATTTTGATTTCTTGTTTTGGCTTGTATGGTTTGGTGATGTACGCTGCGCTGCAAAAGGCGAAAGAGATTGGCATCCGCAAAGTTTTGGGTGCTTCTGTTCCGAATATCCTGACTTTGCTCTCCAAGGATTTCCTTCAATTGATTGCCTTGGCGAGTGTTTTGGCAATCCCCTTGGTGTTTTATGGCACGAGTCAATGGCTGCAAGATTATGCTTATCGAATTGATTTGTCTTGGTGGCTGTTTGCGCTTCCTGTCTTGGCGGTTTTGTTGATTGCGATGGCAACGCTTAGTTTTCAAACGGTTCAGTCGGCTTTGGCGAATCCTGTGGAGGCTTTGCGGAATGAGTAGGACGGTGGACGGTGGACGGGAGACGGTGGACGGTGGACGGTGGACGGTGGACGATTTAGGTGTTTGAGTGGAAACCTTGCCAACAATTTTCAATTTTGGCAACGGTTGGAATGGTCGTCCCGCTTCAACTGTTGTGTCGAGTAGGTCGGGGGAATTTCACCCCCAGCCTCTCACAGAACCGTACTTGAACCTCTCGACTCATACGGCTCTTCTCATTCAGTCTAAATCGTATAGCCATGCCTCCAGTGAACAAATAGATTCGGTTGTCGTTTCTGCAATTGCTTTAGAGCCTTATGAGCTTTGCGCCAACTACCCTTGAACCGTTTGTAAGTGTTCCTTGCCCACCGTATTAGCCGTATATTGAGTAATGAGAATATTCTCCACATGACCGATTTTCGGTATCGACCATAGTAGTTTATCCAGCCTTCCAACTTTCTATTCACCATTTTAGCAAGACCATAGATAGTTGTACCCGTGCGCCTTTGTATTCCAAGTAGCCTAAGTTCTTTGATTATCCGCTGTTTTGCCTTGTTGCTGATAGCAGGT
>JBMYXW010000392.1:0-4111 GCA_049608825.1 Chitinophagales bacterium | reverse complement strand
AGATGGATAAACCGAAATCCATTTCGTATCGTCCCGCCTTGTGAAGATAATGAGCTGACAAATCCAATCGGTGATAAGCAGGCAAACGAGAAGCGTTTTTAGCTCCAACACTTATGTAATTATTGGTTTGACCGTCCAAGAGTTCAATTGAGTATTGACCCGATGGTTCTGTAAAAGGTTTTCCCGAAGCATATACAAAAGTGGCTGCCAAACGGTACTTGTTTATTTCAAGCGAATGAACCGTTTTGAATTCATGTCTTTGGTCGTGCAATGCTGAAAACTCAAAACCGTTGTTGAGTTCTGGAAAGTTGTTGCGTACCCTTGCCAAAGTATAGGTGAGCCAACCCGTGTAAGTTCCTTTTTTCTTTTGAAGCAAAAACTCTATTCCTTCCGCATAACCACTGCCCAAGAAAAACAAGCGGTCTAAATCAATATCGTTTCTTTGAAATCGCAAGGAAAACTCTGCCAAATTATTCAAATTCTTTCGATAGGCTTCCACATCAAAAACATAACCATCCGTTTCGTAAGCCGCCCCCAACACAAAGTGTTCTGCATTGCTGACCTGCACCAAATCATTGTCTGCCAATAACCAAAAATCCCTTGAACCTTCTGTAACGTTTTCATTGACAATTCGATTGACAAACTGGTAATGTTTGCCATAACTCCCCTTTAGTTTGATTTTATCCGTTAAATTGTATTGAAAAGAGGCACGAGGAGTCCAATAAATTTCTTCACTGATGTCGTAGTAAGTCGCTCTCAATCCCAGATTGAAGGACAACTTAGGGCTTGGATTCCAAGTGTCGGATAAATACCCAGCAATGTATTGTGCTTCTTGTTGAAGGTTCAAAATATCTAATGTGTCATCTCGAATGAATTTATAATCCACTTCTACCAAAGTTCCCAATCCGCCAAACTCCAATTTGTGCTTGCTATTCAATTGCAGTTCATTGTCCAAACGGAAAGTTAGGTCTTTCACTTTGTTGTCTTCAAAGGTGGATATATTTCGATTCAAAACAACGGAATCTTGTTCGACTAAAGTGGCTTTGATATCTAAATCTCGATTGTATTCGCTGAAATAATTGGAGCTGGCTACCAGCAAATTGGAGTACCATTTGGGGTTCCACTGACGAGACCATTTGCCGCTGAATCCTTTATTGCCCCAATCGCTATTTTCGTCCACATCCAGTTCGATTAAAACGGTGGGGCTTTCTCCTCTTTCTATCCTAATGTCGTTGGATTCTACCAAATGGTCGGCTCCAGAATAGAAAGAAAATGCGATTACGTCTTTGTCTGAAGGACTGAAACTCAATTTGCTGTTCAAATCAAAGAAATAGAAATCGGGTTCGATTGTATTGATTTCCAGCCCTTCAATGTCGGGAGGATTTTCTGTTTGGGTAAAAACGCTGAAAATACTATTGTACAAATCACTTCTAATGAGGTCGGTATAAGAGCGTCTGGCATTGAAGGAAAAAGAGCCTTTTTTGAACAAGGGAATCTGTACACCGGCTCGGGCATTCAATAAGTTGAGCCCCAAATTGGCGTGCATTTTATTGGGGTCTCCTGTTTTTCCTGTTAAATCTACCACACTCGACAAACGTCCTCCGTACTTTGCAGGAAAAGCTCCTTTGAACAACTGCACATCTTTGACCGCATCGGCATTGAAGGCAGAAAAGAAACCAAAAAAGTGGTCGACATTATATACCGTCATTCCATCCAATAAAACCAGATTTTGGTCGGGTGTGCCTCCTCGAACATACAAACCAGATGAGCTTTCATTGCTTCCACTGACTCCAGGCAACAATTGAAGGGAGCGAAAAATATCTACTTCTCCTACATTGGGCAACAAAGCCAGCTGGGCAGGAGATATTTGTATGGAACTGATGTTTTCGGAAGCATTCATAACCTTGTAAGACCTGCCAGATACCACCACTTCGTCCAATTCAAGCCCACCCGATGCCATCTTGATTTTCAAGTTTTGAATCGCCACAGTACCCGCTTCAATGGCTACTTCTAAGGGGTTGTAGCCTACATAAAATACTTGTAGGGTCAAGGCATTTTCGGGAACGTCAATCAATGAAAAGTAACCATCTACATTTGTAGAAGTTCCTTGATTCGTTCCTTTGATAACAATATCTGCAAAAGGCAACCTTTCTTCGCTGTCTTCAGCTATTACAATTCCTGAAATGGTTCGTTGAGCAGAGGCAGAAAAGGAAAATAGTAATAGTAACCCCACTATGAGTCTCAATTGGTTCTTCACATCTATTTAATTTTGAATGATAAATTTTGAATGAAACTCAAAAATAAAAAAAAAACGCAATACCAAAGTTCGATACTTCAATATTGCGCTTACATCAATAAAACTTCAATCAATATCATTCATTTACACTCCCAACTTTCTGCTCCTTCAATTGAAGAAAATCCATCACTTCCGTCAAGTTCGCCTTCAAATCCTTCAATTCACTTTGCGTTTGTTCCATCGTTGTTTTTTGGACTTCAATAGTTGACTTCTGCGCTTCAATAATGGCTTGTTGTTCTTGAATCGCTTGAATCAAAACAGGCACTAAGGCAGTGTAATCCACACTCAAAAACTCCTCTCCTTCCACCACAACTTCGGGAACAGTCTCTTGCAAATCTTGGGCAATCAAACCCAATTCTTGTTTGCCTTCGATGTTGTTTTTGTAGTGATAGATGCTTGGCTTCAATTGTAGAACTGTTTGAAGTCCATAGGGCAATTCAGCAATATTGGTTTTCAATCTTCTATCAGAAGGTTTAGAAACTTGCTCTGCAATCAACCGCTTGGTATATACTGCTTTGAAGGAATTTTTGACACTTCCCAAATTGAAGGAATTGGCTTTGATAGGTTCAAAGTTTCCAGAAATACCAATGCCTTGCTGACCTGCCAACAATCTACCTCCACCAAATACAAGCATTTTGTCTATAAAAATCTGTCCATTTCTATTAGTCGGTAGTGCCTGCTTATTACAGTTCCCAGTAGAAATACAATCAATACCCGTAGTCGCAACTCCCCAAGTACCTAATTGTGTTATTGGAGCGCATGGAGCACAATTGGTCACACCAGCACAAGACACCCCTGGTGACATACTGACACATTTTCCGTTTTTCATACAACAACCCACTGTACTGCTAGGAGTAGGTATAAGAGTAGAAGCTCGTGAATTTCTGGTTTTTGGCGGATAAGTTTGTGCCGAAACCATATCGGAGATTGCAAATAAAAAGATGCTTACAAAGCATAAAAAACTTATTTTTTTGACTGAAAAGTTCATGTTTATTAGGTTTTAATGTAAAAAAAAATAAAAATGGTGAGGGGTTGTACTAAATGAAAAGTGAATCCTTCAAATCAAAACTTGCTGATTTAGGCTTGATTTACAGCCAAATGGTTTTGAAGGTTTCACTAAAGGACTGATTTCTAAAATAACTCTTTTGGGTCGAAAAACCAAAAAATTATAGACAATGCTTTGGAAGTTTGGTTTCGAGAGCGTACTTATCCAACCTCTAAAGGAAGGTTATTCAAGGGGCAACAACTTCCAAAGCCTATCCTCCATTTTTATGGGATTCGGTTCCACACACTGCCTCCAAAACCACCTGTTACGGCTGTTCGACGAAGCATATTGCCGTCTAAGTTCATTTTCATGGTCATAGTACCGCTTCCCATAGTTCTACCTTTGGGAACATCTACCCAAATGCCTTTTACGGTTGTCGAATTGCAAGTACCGATAAAGATATTTGTCCAAGCAGGTTGTTGACCATGCCCAAATTTTGCCTCTCCTACCCAAACAACCTCACTATCTTTGTCATTGATATAGTATGTTCCGTTGTCATTGCAGTTCCAAGCCCCAGAAAGATTACCATACCCGCTACCATTGTATTGGGCAGCTCGTTTGTTGGGCAAATTGGAGGGCAAGGTTGTTCGTGTCCATTTGCGACCACCGAATCCACCTGTTGCAGAAACATAAGTAAGGGTGTTTTTGTCGGCACTAACTTTTACCTGTATATTTCCTTTATTCCGAGTTCTGCCTTTGGGTACATCCCACCATTTGCTCTTAATCATATTTCCACTAAGACTTCCTGACATCACATTCGCAAAATTGCC
>JBMYXW010000391.1:0-4111 GCA_049608825.1 Chitinophagales bacterium | reverse complement strand
TTCAGCTCTGCAATAAGAACAACATTCCCTTGATTTTTATGCAGAACACCACAGGCTATATGGTCGGCAAAGCGTATGAGGAAGGCGGCATTATCAAAAATGGGGCGAAACTCATCAATGCGGTGTCGAATAGTGAAGTACCTTCTATCACCCTCATGATTGGCTCGTCTTATGGCGCAGGAAATTATGGCATGAATGGACGCTCTTACAATCCCCGATTTTTGTTTGCCTATCCCAACTCCAAAATTGGCGTGATGGGTTCGGAACAGTTGGCAGGGGTGATGGAAATTGTGCAAAGGGCTTCGGCAAAATCGCTCGGCAAGGAATACGACGAGAAACGGGGCGCAATGATTAAGGCGATGTTGATGGCTGAGGCGGAATCCAAATCTTCTGCTTGGCATTCGACTTCCGAACTTTGGGACGATGGTATTCTTGACCCAAGAGAAACGAGAAGTTATTTGGGTTTTTCGCTTGCAGTACTTTACAATCAGCCGATTAAAGGAGCGGACGCTTTTGGGGTTTGGCGGATGTAATATTGTGGTGATTGGTAGAGTGAGTGAAGATTTAAGAGTCTAACAAAACTTTCACCCTCAAAACAACACCATGAATAGGTAAACCCGAAGGTAGAGCTACTTCAAAATGAAAACCTTTCGAACGGGAGGTGATGGGGCAAATAAGAGCCAATCCGCTTTGATTGTAGGTTTTGGAAGACAACACCAAGGCGGGTCTTCGCCCTGCTTGTTCATGCCCAGATTGAGGGCTGAAACTCAACCAAACAATATCTCCCTTTTCTGGAACATAGATATTCAATACTCCCATTTTTCATCCCCTTGTAAGTCAGAAAAAGAATCTTCATGTCTATTTTCGGCGGTCATACCTTCCATCAAATACTCCAAAGTCAGTGTTCCTTCTTCGTGAATGGGCTTAACCACCAATCCATTATTCTCAATAAGCAATTGAACTTTAGAACCGTTGGTTAACAAAAGTTGTTCTGCATAACTTTTGGGAATCTTCAACATCAACTCGTCCTTCAATTGATTGATAGTTGTATTCATCTTATTTGGTGTTTTGAATTGTTCAATGTAACTGTATAGGTCAACAGAGATAAAAGCGTATGGTTCTATTTGTCTTTCTAAACTTCAATTCACTTCCTTCACCCATATCACCCAAACCTCATCTTCCAAAATAAATTTGTACTTCTTCTTCAATCGCATTTGTTTAGCTACACCTCCATAACTAACAGCACTGTTTTCTTTATCCTCAATGTATTGATATAATTTCTTCAAATTAGACCATGCTAAAATTTCGTTGGTCTTAACGTTTTGAAGTAAGTAAACCTTTCTAACTATTTTCTCTCGTTGCTCCAAAGTAAAATACTGTTATTTTAGACTACTTTTAATTTTTATTTCGTATATTTACACTAACAAAAAAGACACTGCTTCCCGTCGAAAGTTTGCAGCGCCTTCATTCTTCAAATCAAAAATTTAAAGGAATGTCAAATTTACACATTTTCACCTACAACAATCACCAAATCACTTTTGATTTTGGAACAGACCAAAAAATGGTCAATGCCACAGAAATGGCAAAACCATTTGGAAAGTCACCTACTGATTTTTTGAAAATAAAACAGACAAAGAACTTTATAAGTGAATTAAAAAGTCACTATGATAATCGTCATAGTGAAAAAATAATTAATGTAATAAATGGTGGACAAAATCGAGGTACATGGATGTGTGAAAGATTAGCCTTGAAATTCGCTGCGGGATAAGTTGGGGATTAAGAATAAGAAGATTGAGATTGGGGAGTTTTTGGAAGGGATGGATATTTTGGGCCGAAAGGTGAGGGAATTGAAAGTTGAGGGTGGAAAAGTGGGGTTGGATAGAGGTAATTTGGAAACGGGATTGTATTTGATTCGGGTTTTGGGGAGTGGGAAAGTGTTGGTGGAGTGAGTAAAAATTCGCCAACATCTGAAAGATTCACCAACGTTTGAACGAACAGTCATAAATAAACAGGAATCAAGGTTTCGGAGGAATTTCTCTACATCCATACAAGATTCCTCTGAATCCCCAAATTCTTGTTGTCCTATACGAACTTCAATTCACCTCCTTCACCAATATTATCCAAACCTCATTATCCATAATGAATTTGTATTGTTTTTCTTTTCTAAGTCGAGAAGCCAAACCTACATAACCAATCAAATTGTGTTCCCTTTCAGAAAGTGCATTGAAAAGCTTCTTCAAGTTTGACCAGACACTTGTTTCATTCGTTGGAACATGCTGCAACAAGTAAACCTTTTGAATTCTTTTTCTTTGCTGCGCCATAATATATTTGCTATGATAAATAAAAAGCACTAAATTTGCCAATATAAATAATTAGAGGATATTGCCGTTCGCCAAAACTTAACAATATCCTCCCAATTCTTACTTTTAAATTTTAAAAGCAATGTCAAATTTACAAACTTTTAAGTACAACAATCACCAAATCACTTTTGATTTTAGAACAGAGCAAAAAATGGTCAATGCCACAGAAATGGCAAAACCATTTGGCAAGCGCCCTTCTAAGTTTTTGGAAATCGCAGAAGTAAAAGAGTACATCAAATATTTGGAACAAAAAAGTGATGTCCGTCAGGCGGTCATCACTATTAAGGGAAAATTTAAGGATGGGCGACCACAAGGAACTTGGATGCACAAAATCTTGGCGTTGAGGTTTGCCCAATGGTTGGATGTTCGTTTTGCGATATGGGTAGATGAAAAAATTGAAGAACTCCTAAAAGACGGCTACACCCAAATCAGCGGTTTGTGGGTCTATTTTTTCCAATCGACCAATAGCAAAGCCATCAAAATCGGCAAAACATTTGATTTAGAAAGTCGGCAAAGACGAGTTGAAAACAGTCATGGATATGAAGTCAAACTATTGAAAGCCATCCGAGTGCCCGATGAATCACACGAAAGGGCGATTCACAAAAAGTTCAAAAAAATCAGATTGAAGGGAGAATGGTTCAAATGCACACCCGAATTGATGGAATACATCGAAAGTTTGCCCAATCACCTTCAAGCACAGGAGCAAGAACTCCGCAGCGAAAACTCAGAACTCCGTCTCAAAAACACCAATTTGCAGCGTCAAGTCCACATCCTCGAAGACTTCCGCAAAATGGTTTTGTCCCAAATCCAAGAACTCAAAACCCAGCACCATTTTGACCAAAACAGCCTGCAAGAAGCCCAAAACTACAATCAACTGATTAGGGATTTGCTGCATTTGGACATTTCCAAATGGCTGAACGAACCTTTGGACAGCTCGAAGGTGATGCAAAATCTACGAACGGAAGTGAAAGCCTATCAACGACAACTGGCTTTGGCTTGGCTCCACATTGTCGAAAAAGACCACCTCCTCGAAATCATTGAAGCGAGTTATCAAAGCATTTTTGCAGAACTCTCCCCCAAAAATCAGCAAAATTTCACCCAACTCAGCCTGTTGCTTCACAAACGCCTTAAAGGGGAACAAGGATGGCAAGCTTTCGCCAAATACTTTGAGTGCTGCTACCCCAGACTTCTCGACCGCCTCCAAAGCCGCTTCCCCAGCCTCAACGAAAACGACCTCAAATTTTGCAGCTATACACTGATGGGCTTGACGCATGAAGAAATCGCCTTTTTGATGAATTTTGGTATTGGCAGTGCCGCATTGAAGGGCGCAAGGCTGCGGGAAAAATTGGGGATTAAGAATAAGAAGGTAGATATTGGGGAATTTTTGGAGGGGATGTAGTTGAGGAGTGAGGGAACAGGGGCGAGGTGTCAGGTTTTGTTTCTTCTGAACCTAAGTTTGTTTTTAGAATTGAAGAAAATAGTTTATATTCACCTTAAATTTAAAACTTTTAAATTCAAGGTGTCATGAGAGGAATTTTACTTTTTTTAAGTTTTTTATTGTTGGGAAGTATAGGCGTGAAGGGGCAGAGTTTGTTTGGGGAAGAGCAGATTATTTCGACAGAAGTTCAATTTGCTAATGATGTTTATGCAATTGATTTAGATAGGCTTATGAGAAATGAAGACTCTTTAAAACTAAATAGTATTGTTTATACTTTTGTTCTTAATATTTTAATAAATGAGTTTAATGGTCA
>JBMYXW010000390.1:0-4112 GCA_049608825.1 Chitinophagales bacterium | reverse complement strand
AAGCCTCAATATTTTCAATCGAGACTTTTATAAGCTGAGGGTGTTTTAAAGAAGGTTTTGGTTTTTTATAGAAAAGTGGTTGTAGTGGGTTAAGCTTGTGTGTGTGTGCAAAAGTGTGTATGTGTGTGTGTATTACATTACAAATGTAGGGCAAAAAATTTTTTTGTTCAATATAAATAGAGTGAAAGGGAATTATTGGGGTATGAACCGTAAGTTTTTTTCTTAAAAAGCTGAAAACTAATAAAATGTATTTTTAGTGAAAATTAATTTGAGTTTTGTCCATTTTCGATTTGAATCATACGTTTTTTTCTTTAATATTACAGTCTCCTTTTAGATTAGTCCAACTCCTCAATGATGAAAACCAAAATCACAAAACACCACATACATGACTATTGCCATGACTATCAAAACGATACAAACGAAATGCGCCTACTCCGAGATTTCTCCCAATGATATTTATATTGAAATTTCACGAATTCGAGATGGGGGAAAGATTTATAATAGTCCTACAGGCTACCTAAATGGTCATCAACGAAAAGGTAGTCTTTCTTGGACAGAACGACTACCAAAAATGGTGGATAATGATGATACTTACCTTTTGCTTTGTTTGAATAAGCAAAATTTTGCTTCAATAAAATACACCTCTTTTTGCCCCAAAGATTTTGAAGCAGAAAAACCCAGCAATTTAAATTTTGAAGTAGATATATACGAGGTAGTTATGGAGGTGAGCTGGGAGTAGGTGAAAATTCAAAAAATAATTGGTTCTCTTGTCAAAAATTGTGTGAAATATAATAGAAACGTATCTAGCCTTTTCGAAACCGCTTCAAAATCTGTTGATGCGCTTTAATCAAATAATCTCGTTTGTCAAAAACCCGCATCATCATCACCGCCCCTTCAATTTCGGCCAAACTCTGTTCGGCATATTCCGCCGCAATTTTAGGTTCAAAACGTTCTTCAAAAATAACGGTTAAGGCACTGATAAAGTCCACAAAAAAAGCTTTCACCAACTCCTCCAGTTCTCCATGACTTCCCGCAGCCTCCAATGCCAAATTACCAAACAAACAGCCACTATCTGAAGCAAAATAATGTTCTTCTGCAATACTACCCAAAATTCGCAATCTTTGTTCTGCTCCCAATTTCTTGTCATAAGCATGAACAAAAGCCTCTTGTCGGTAGTAATCATGTAAATATTTGATAACCGCCTTCATCATTCCCAATTTTCCCTTGTTGCTGTTGTCTCCTTTTTCTCCTTTGAAATAGTGATACAAACTCCCTTTCTTCAAACCACAAGCATCCGCCAAATCTTCCATTGAAGTATTGTGATACCCTTTTTTGCGGAACACTTTTAGAGATTGTCGAATAATGTAGTCTAAGCTTACTTTTTGAACAGGCATACTATCAAATATTATTTTGTCTAACGATGTTCACAAAGTAACAGAGTTTATTTCATTTTTTCAAATTTACCAAACGTTTGTTTGGTTTTTAAGCCTTATAAAAACTGTCAACATCATCCTTCATTTGAACGCACAAATTAGTTTCTTAAGGATGTGATGCTGTGGTCATCTTTGGACTTTTCCTTCATTTCATCCAAGTAATTGATAGCTCCAATATGGTTACCGTTTTCACCACAAAGTTCAAACAATCCGTTTTCGTAGTCTAAAGAAAGATATTGTTTTGTGCCTTGTTTTTCTATCTCAAATATGGTTCTGAAACTACCTTTTAACTGCTGTTCTTGGGAGCTAAGTTCTGTATTTTCTTTGTAGTAATTTCTATGTGCTATTTCACGAGCTATTTCTACTAAATCCCCTCGATTGCTGCGGATGCTTCTGATTTTATCAGTACAGAAGTCGTTCAGTTTTTCTTTATCTGATAAATGAGCATTTCCTGGGTATTTTTGATTGTACATTGCTATCAAATAGAGGTTTGAATACAGTGTGTTCGGTAGTGCATTTCTTCCCTTCCAATCAATATCTTCAGGATGATTAGAATAATAATAACAATAAAACTCCCACAGAGAAAACAGATTGTAGATATATTTCCTTATTGGGATTTCCGACAACTCTAAACCTACTAATCCTGTGGTACTAGCATTTGCCACTGTAAGATCTTCAAAATTGGTTTGTTCAGAAAGAGTAGATTGCAAGAACTGATAAACAAAAAATTGAAAAACAGGAGATTGAGGTTCTAACCAAGGAAATATTTCATTCGACTTACTGTACAACTCCTCCAGTTTTCCCCACACAAAATTAAACTCCCATGTATCAGCAGGTAGGTATATTTTGTCACCATTTTCTTGAATTTTGTTTATCACCAATGCCAACTCAGCTAATAGTTTAGTTTGATTTTGTTCGCTATTCAGTGCATTCAAAGATTCGAGAAAGAAAAGAAAGTTTACATTCATGGAGCTTTTCTTTTGCGTTTTATCATTTCAATTAAGTCTTGTTGAGCTTGGTCAAAAAAGCCACGAGGCCATTCAGTCAAATCTGCTTGTTGATTTAGGTTAATACTATTGACAACAGGCTGTTTATCGTTTTCAGATGGGCTAAAAAAATTAAATACCACTTCTTCATTAGATAAATCTCCCTTCAATACTGCCAGCCTTATTCCATTCACTACATGTTCGCTATGCGTTTCAACAATAACTTGAATACCAGCTCCCGCCATTTTCGCCAAAAACTGACCAATTCGAGACTGCCCCGAAGGGTGTAAATGTGCCTCTGGATTCTCAACAATCAACATTTCGCCCTTTCTTGCAATTAATCCTGCTGTAATGACAGGCAAAACATAAGAAATCCCAAAGCCCACATTGTAGGGACTGTTGTCATTGAAATTAATAGCAGATTTATTGATTTTATCAAGTTTTTCCGCATTGTAGTTCACGCCAGGTACGATGTAATTCATCCAATTTTCTACTTGCTTATCTAGCCTCAAAATACCTGTTTGCTCAAATTTTTTATCCTCAGTTACATTGTAAACAGATGATTTTGCCTCGTTTGAACCCAAAATAGCTGCTGTAAATTCTCCCTGCCACCCCACATTCCGTTCCAATACTCCTATATCGTACAATGGTCGAGGTCCCAAACGTTCAGCATGTAAATAATGAAAGTTGGGCTGAGTAATAGGAGGTTCATTTTGAATAAGAAATTCATCTAATTTTAAATATACTTCAGGATTGCCTTCAATAAATCCCAATTTTATATTAACAGAACTTCCGTTTGAAGATAAAGTAAAGTTAATGAATGATTCAATGTATTTTTTAGAAACAATCTTAACACTATCTCCCAACGACAACCTATAATCTCCATTTAATGGAATTCGCTTTGAATAATTATCCTGTTTCTCAAAAGCATTTCGCATTAACAAAATAGCTTGAATAACAGAAGATTTACCAACAGAATTTCCACCTGCAAGTACTGTCAAATTCTTCAAAGGAATCGTTTGTTCTAAGAAACATTTATAACCTTCAATTTTTATGAAATCATTCATGATTATCCGATTTTATGGTTTTTACCAATTCTTCCGTCACTTTAAAAGCGACCTTCAAACTTTCTTTGTCATTGGTTTTATAACTAACCTTGTCAAAATAATCTCTATCCTTTTCTAAACGTTCTGCTAATTTTTTAGCAAAAGCCTTGAACTCTGTTTTTGACCTAAAATATGAGGTGTCATATTGGGATAATACTACCGACCATGTTGTAAATAAAGACTTATTTATAAATCGTTTGCGAGCATCTGGAGCTAAGTCTTCTAATACACATTTGCGAAAAGCATATTCTCCAAATAGATAATAAGCATTTTTCATACTTCTTGAAAATGCCTTGCCTATCTTTTCATAGTGTTTTCCCTTACTTTCGTTTAATAACTCAATAGCGTTGTCCAAAAATTCAGTCATAGAGCCTTTGTAAGCCCAATCCTCCTCTTCTAATATGCACTCATGCCAAAAACCAATAAAGCGTAAAACCAACTCTTGTGCTTGCATTCGAGTCGTTTTAACACTCCCCCCTGTAGCCATAATAAATTCCTCAGAACTCGCCAACTCGTTCAGTAAATTACGAGTTTTGGTATCTACCAAACAGTTCCGAATCTCTTGATTGTTCAAAGGCTTTCCACCT
>JBMYXW010000389.1:0-4122 GCA_049608825.1 Chitinophagales bacterium | reverse complement strand
TAATTAAATGGCATTTAAAAAAAATCAAGTGTTTCACAGCAAACCAAAATGACTTGAATAGAGTTAACACTTTATAGTGCCATTGTCACCAACCAAAACCCTATTCATTATGTCTATTTTTATCACCTCCATAGAAAGCATTAATTGGAAAAATTCGGGATACAATTTTTTAGTCGTTGAAGCAGAGAGCCGTTTGGCTGTTGCCGAAATGATTAACGGCAAAGCCTTTACCTGTTTGGGAATCAAAAAATGGGAAGGTGTAGAAACGGTCGAAGATGGACTGAAAATTTTGGTCAGAAAAATGGTGCAAACCATACAAGCACTTTCGATTCAGCAAGGTTTGGAGTTGAGTTATTCGGGTTGGATTATGTGGGCAGTCAATCGTTTGTACCGTGATAAAGAAGTAGCATTTGTCATTGAAGGACAAAGTCGAGACCTCGCTCGCCGCACTTTGACCAACAATGCTTATTGGATGTATTTGGATTCAAGTCCTTGTTTTATAGACTGTGCGCCTCCTATGGAAGCTTCCGTGATTTGTCAAGTCTTGGGTACGCAAAATCAACTTTGGATGTTGGAAGGGCGAAATCCTACGGATAAATATTTGATGTAAACTGAATTGTTATATGGCTAAATGGCTTTATTGTTGTATGGATTATGCTGCAATAAAACCATTCAGCAGTAAAACCATATAACAGTTCTCGTATGCTAAATTAGAATACAAAAAAGGAGAAACACAGGATTATCACCTACCTTTGTGGCTTCAAAAAATCACTTTTTGAACAAAATCCTATTTGAAATAGTTATAATTGAAGTCTTAAACACATCCCAAAAACCCTATGGAGCTATCAGCAGTTTCATTTCCTTCAAATGAAAAACAATCAGTTACGAGTATCAAAAACATTGATGGTGATTCAAAAAAAGAAATCTTACAGGATTACTATACCGCCCAATTGAGTAGAGAGGTGAGCTTGTTGGCTCGGAGAGAAGTATTGACTGGTAAAGCAAAATTCGGTATTTTGGGAGACGGCAAGGAACTCCCACAGATTGCTTTAGCCAAGGTTTTTCAAAAAGGAGATTTTCGGTCTGGCTATTATAGAGACCAAACCTTGATGCTCGCTTTAGAACTCACAACTCCTTCCCAATTATTCGCACAATTATACGCCAATCCCAATCCCAAACAAGAACCCCATTCGGCAGGTCGGCAAATGAATGCCCACTTTGCGACGCATAGTTTGGATGAACAGGGAGACTGGAAAAACTTGATGGAACAATACAATTCTTCTGCGGATATTGCTCCAACGGCTGGTCAAATGAGCCGAGGTGTTGGTTTGGCATTGGCTTCAAAAACCTACCGTTCTATTCCTGATCTGCATTCCATGACTAACTTCACCAACAAAGGAAATGAGGTTATTTTTGTGACCATTGGAGATTCAAGTACAAGTGAAGGCCCATTTTGGGAAAGCGTCAATGCTGTGGGAGTCATGCAAATACCTATGTTAATTTCGGTTTGGGACGATGGCTATGGCATTTCTGTTCCCAAAAAATACCAAACGACAAAAGAGAGTATTTCCGAAGTTTTGAGTGGTTTCCAAAGAACGGAAGACAAAGCAGGTTTTGACATTTATACGGTCAAAGCATGGGATTACCCCAATCTCTGCAAAGCCTATAAGGAAGCTGCCGAAAAAGTCCGAAGAACCCATATTCCTGCCCTCGTTCATGTATTGGAAGTCACCCAACAACAAGGTCATTCAACAAGTGGCTCACACCAACGCTACAAGAGCAAAGAGCGATTGGAGTGGGAAAAAGAATGGGATTGTAACAAGAAAATGTTGGAATGGATTGAAGATAATAAACTGGCTTCAAAAGAAGACTTGAAGGACATCCATAAAAAGGCAAAGGCAGCTGCAAGGGCAGGTTCGAGACAGGCATGGAATGACTTCAATGCTCCTTTGAAGCAAAAAATTGCAGAATTAACCGCACTTTATGATGAGCTTTTGCCGAAGGTCAACAATAAAAAAGCGGTCCATGATGCGAAGGATTCTCTTCTTGCAGAAATAAATCCTACGCTGAGAAACATGGCAGAATCTGTTCGGAATTTATTGATGGAGCTCTACCAAGAACAACATCCTTTGATAGACCAATTGCGGCAATGGAAAAACGAATTTCAGACAACAAATCAAGAGATATACAGCTCTCATTTATTCAGTGAAACGCAGGATTCTGCTTTGAATATTCGAGAAATCAAACCCACTTACAGCGAGACACCTCAATTGATAAGTGGCTACGAAATTTTGAACGAATGTTTCAATGCAGCCTTTGCGAGAGATGAACGAATTGTAGCTTTTGGAGAAGATGTGGGACATATTGGGGGAGTCAACCAAGCTTTTGCAGGACTGCAAGAAAAGTACGGAATTGAGCGGATTTTTGATACAGGCATTCGTGAAAATACCATTATGGGACAGGGAATTGGATTGGCAATGAGAGGTTTGCGCCCGATTGCAGAGATTCAATACTTGGATTATTTTATTTATGGAATGCAGCCAATTGTGGATGATTTATCGACTTTGGCATACCGCACCAGAGGGCGACAAAAAGCTCCAATGATTATCCGTACCCGTGGACACCGTTTGGAGGGCGTTTGGCACACAGGTTCTCCGATGGGGATGATACTGAACGGAATACGAGGTGTTCATGTCTTAGTACCCCGCAATATGACACAAGCAGCAGGCTTCTACAATACCATGCTACAATCCGATGAACCTGCCTTGGTGATAGAATGTCTGAATGGTTATCGCTTAAAGGAGAAAAAGCCCGAAAACATCGCTGATATGCAAACTCCACTGGGCAAAGTGGAAGTAATAAAAAAAGGAACAGACCTTACGATTGTCACTTATGGTTCTACTTGCAGAATAGTGGAAAAAGCGGCGGAGCGTTTGAAAGAACGTTTGAAAATCAGTTGTGAAGTGATTGACATCCAAAGTTTATTGCCTTTTGATTTGGAACACGACATTCGCCAATCCCTTCAAAAAACGAGTCGCTTACTGATTGTAGATGAAGACGTTCCTGGAGGTGCATCTGCTTTTATTTTTCAGCAAATTATGGAAATTCAAGGTGCTTTTCAATGGTTGGATTCTTTACCAGCAACTCTCACCGCAAAAGCCCACAGAACTGCCTATGGTTCGGATGGAGATTACTATTCCAAACCCAGTGTGGAAGATGTGGTCGAAAAAGTGTATGGCATTATGCACGAAGTTTCGCCAAAGGAATATCCCTTGTTTTTTTAGTAACGTCCAAAAATTAAATTCCTCGTGTACGTTCACTAAACTTTTAGTTCCACAAATAAACAACGGTAGTCTTCAAGACTACCGTTGTTTTACATGATTTTTGACCTTTGATTTTGAAAACACCACAAGGGATAGAATTTTACTTAGCTTCCTCAAATTCAATATCTTCTGCAAAATCCTCATCGTCCTCTCCATTACCTTCTCCTTCAAAAACCTGACTTCCTACAGTATAGTGAAAGTTGCCCATACCTATATTTTGTGCCAAAACATTCATTATTTTATTTACATCGTCATTAGGTCCCGAAGTATAATGCGGCACGCCATCCTTGCCAAATTCCAAATCTATTTCTTCAAGACTACCCACAGGGTCTAAAATATATTCGGTCAATTTGAAGCCGCCATGAGGCGCAAAGCCCAAATCTTCGGCATATTCGATTGCTCCATAAATCAAATTTTGGGCTAACCTTTCGTCTATTTCTTCTGGATCTTCATCTCGGTAAACATTTTGTAAAAATTCGTTCTCAAATTCATAATTGTCCATTCTAAAATGAAAGTGTGTATCCTTCAAGCCCAAACACCAAGTATCTACCAAATACAAACCCACCACCAATTTGTCACCTCCTTGTTGTCGAGCTACAACTATCACTGCCATGCCTCCTTCTTCCCAACTATCATTGACAAAGCATTTGTAGAAAGGCAGTTTTCTGGCTCTGGTTTTAATGTATTTTTGGGGAGTTAATTTAACAGGTGCGCCGCCACTGGACTTCTTTCTTTTATTGCGTTTTTTAGCCATTGTTTTTAATTGTGTTTATGCTGATTTTATGTTGATAATTGTGTT
>JBMYXW010000388.1:0-4126 GCA_049608825.1 Chitinophagales bacterium | reverse complement strand
CAAGGGGAATGTATCACAGTGGGTAAAAGGCAAACTACTCATCAAATTAAACACAAAAGAAAACCTCCTTCAATTGAAGCGAGAATTACCCTTCAAAAAATACCAAATTGAAGCCATTCAGCCCGCTTTCCCACGACTGCAACAAATGGACAAAACCTACCGCATTTCCTTCAAGAAAACGGAACTCACCCAAGAACTCATCACTCAAATTGCAGCCCTTCCTTACATCGAATACATCGAGCAAATCCCCATTTACCAAACCTTCTACACACCCAACGACCTGCATCCAGCCCAATGGAATCTCTCCAAAATCCAAGCACAAACCGCATGGGATTTTGTGCGAGGCGATGCAAACATTGTAGTCGCAATTGTGGACGATGCCGTAGAATTGACGCACGAAGATTTGGCGGCAAATATTTGGCAAAACGAAGGTGAGATAGCGAATAATGGCGTGGATGATGATGAGAATGGATATGTGGACGATGTTCAGGGTTATGATGTAGCGGATGGTGACAACAATCCAAATCCCCCCTCCAATGCCAATCCACACCATTTTTCGCATGGAACACACTGTGCAGGAATCGTTTCGGCAGTGACGGACAACAATAAAGGCATTGCAGCAATTGGCGGAAATGTGGAATTGATAGTTGTCAAAACCAAAGAAAGTGCGACAAGTGGCGGTTCTTTGCAGGCAGGAATGGAAGGGGTTGAGTATGCGATTGCAGCAGGAGCAGATGTCATCAGCATGTCTTGGGGCGGTCCAGCCTATTCCCAAACTTTGCAGGATTTGATGAGCATTGCCCACCAAAAAGGCATTACGCTTGTTGCCGCAGCAGGAAACAGCGATACCGATGCCCCCATGTATCCAGCTTCTTACGAACACGTTATCAGCGTAGGCGCAACGACTCAAGAAGATGAAAGAGCGTTTTTCTCCAATTATGGAACGGCAATAGATGTCATGGCACCAGGGTTTGAGATTTGGAGTACAGTGGCAGGAAATGGTTATGATTTCAAAAACGGCACTTCAATGGCTTGCCCTTTGGTGGCAGGTTTGGCGGGATTGATGCTTTCGTATGATGCCAACATTTCACCCAATGACATAGAAGATTGCCTAAAAAGCAGTGCCGAAAATATTGACGCTCAAAATTCGGCTTATGTCGGGGATATTGGCGCAGGTCGAATCAATGCCTTTGAAGCCCTTGCTTGTTTACAAGTGCCTCCAACTGCTTTTTTTGAAGCGAATTTGGAAGCTGCTTGTGCAGGAGAAGCCATTCAGTTTTTTGACCAAAGCTTGGGCGCAGATATAGATACTTGGGCTTGGACTTTTGAGAATGCAAGCCCTTCTTTTTCCAACTTGAAAAACCCGATTGTGAGCTTTGATAGCAATGGGAGTTTTGAAGTAGAGCTAACAGTAACAAACCCCTTGGGCAGTCATACGATTTCAAAAACCATCGAAATACAGCCTCCCACGGCTACGATTAGCGGCAATTCCATTATCACCGAAGGCTCAAATACTGCCTTCAAAATCACCTTCACAGGTTCGCCGCCCTACTATGTCACCTATACGGATGGCGAAACGGAGCAAAGCATTGGAGACATTGTAGAAAATCCATTTTATTTCGTTTTCAGCCCCGAAAAAACGGCAACGTATAGCTTGGTGAGTATGAGCAGTGCCGTTTGTGAAGGAACAGTGGAAGGTGAAGCGAAAGTGACTGTTTTGCCGCCACCAGAATATGCCGAAGCAACGGGTTCGGGTTTGCCTGTTTGGGCCTTCACTTCAAGTCAGAATAGTCAATGTGAGATATTTACATGGTTTCCCGAAGAAGATTGGCAGTATATGGATTGTCCCTTCAATAGCATATTCGTGGCATCAGGAGTAGGCTTGACTCCTTGCGGTGAGCCACAGTTTTATGTTTATCATACAGGAGACGAAATCCCCAACCAACTTTTTATAACTGATCTTAATGGACAGCCTTTACACATTGAAGGGATGAATGCTTTGCACCACAACAAAGAACTGCAAGTAGTTCCTGTTCCCGATACCATTAATGAATGGTACGTTATTTACAGCATTTATACAGATGTTATTTTGGCAGGTGGACGAACCCCCTATACGCCTACCAATGTGGTGTATTCACGTTTTTTTTACGATGGTAACTCCTTCTCATTCATCGAAAAAGATGTGATTTTGGAGGCGAATGGTCAAGTGCGAACCTACACACACGGTAAGGCAGTTTCGCAACGAATGGGCGCAGACGAAGACTTTCACTACCTCTACACTTGTCGCCGAAAATCGAACAGCAACACGCTTTCACTCGACCGATTTATCATTGACAATCAAAACATTCGGTGGGACAAAGGCACAAATACTACATCAGAAAATTTTTGGAATTTGACAATTGCAGATTCACCCATCGAAATCAGCCCGAAAGGGGATAAAATGGTGGTCGTCAGCCGCAATCAATCCTACACAGCATCAGATTTATTGATTTTTGATTTAGAACCTTTTGGGCTTTCATCCATGCAGAAAATATCTTTGGGGAAGCTCACCTTGATGCCCGATTTCGAGAATTTGTTTGAGCCTATGAAATTGGAGGATGTGGCGAATACAGTGGCAGGTTTAGGTTTTTTAAAGAATATGTCTCGCAAAATATTTGATGCAGAATTTAGCCCTTCTGGCGATTTCTTGTATTTTTCTAATGGAGGTTATGTAAGCTCTAACTATACGAACATCACCTACTTAGGGCAAATTGATTTGACTACTCCTTACCCCTACCAAATGCGCTTACAAGTACAAACAACGCCTGATGACAACTACGATGTAGAAACAGGTCGAGGCTGTGCCTATACCCAAGCTTGTTTGAATAAGTTCAATCCCATCAATCAAATAGAATTGGGTTACGATGGACGATTGTATTTTCAAAAACGGACAACAGACAAACTCTATGTTGTTCCCGAAACCAACCTCCCGATGCCACAACGTTTGATTCCAGGAGAGGTGGATTTGAGTACGCCAGAATCACCCAATTTTCCCCTAAATGGTGCACTCAGTATGTTTTCACAATCCATTGACGGCTACCAATACATTTCTCCCAACTTTGCCAAATTCAACATTCCCGTCCAAATCGAGGACTGCAACGGTTGTTTGGATGCTGAAGAATTGCCTGTGACCGTCGAACTCCAAACGGCTGATGGGGAACTGGTGAAATCCGAAATTCTTTCGGAATGTCCTGCTGCGATTGAGGTTTGTTTGGACATCAGCCAACAATACCGCTTGTTTTACAATGGAATGTACATCGAAGATATTTTGAAGGATGGGAAATTGTGGGATGAACTACCCTATGCTTTTCGACAAAACATAGATATTGAATTGATTTTGGAAGAAGTATCACCTCTCTGTTTGGGAGCTGAACCTCAAATTTTGCAAGTCACTCCAATAGGCGGCACTTTTTCGGGAAATGGAGTCGAAAATGGTGTTTTTTACCCTTCCATTGCAGGGCTTGGCACGCACACGATTTATTACGAATATACCGATGTACAAACCGAATGTATGGCATTGGAAAGCATCGAAATTGAAGTGGTCGGCTTAGAAATAGATGCAGGAATTTCGCCCACGATTTGCCCCACAGAAAGCGTACAATTGCAGGCTTCAAATGCTCCAAATTACCTTTGGACTCCTTCAATTGGTCTCAATCAAACTGACATCGCCAATCCTATTGCAAGTCCAACACAAACCACGACTTACCGAGTCGAAACTATGGATGCAAATGGCTGTACGGCAATAGATGAAGTGACGGTTTATGTTGCCCCTATTCCCAAAATGGATTTCTACGATTTGGATACAACTATCTGTAAAGGAGACACTTTAGAGATAGATTTGTCTGAAACAATTGCACCTATTTCAAACTACACCTATCAATGGAGTCCAACAGAAGGTTTGTCCAATCCCAATATCGCCAACCCAATTGTTAGCCTCAGTGAAAGTAAATCCTACACTTTGTGGTTGGAGAATGAAATTGGATGTGGAACAATTAACCCAGTCTTTTTTCAAGTGGAAGTTTTGGAAGCCACTTTGGATTTGGGTGAAAACCTGCAAGCGGCTTGTGGTGAAAATATCACCTTGAAT
>JBMYXW010000387.1:0-4143 GCA_049608825.1 Chitinophagales bacterium | reverse complement strand
GAAAACATCACCTTGAATGCACCCGAAGGAAACTCCTACAATTGGTTTCCTTCCACAAATCTAAGCTGCAATGATTGTCAGAATCCCACGGCAATACTGTTGAATGAAACAACGACTTTTTATCTGACATTTGAAGACTTCAATGGTTGTGTGGCAGAAGATTCGATTGTCATTGAAGTACTCGGTGCGAATTTGGATTTGGGCGAAAATCTGCAAGCGGCTTGTGGGGAAAATATCATCTTGAATGCACCCGAAGGAAACTCCTACAATTGGTTTCCTTCCGCAAATCTAAGCTGCAATAATTGCCAAAATCCCACGACAATACTGAACGAAACAACGACTTTTTACTTGACATTTGAAGACTTCAATGGCTGTGTGGCAGAAGATTCGATTACCATTGAAGTAGTTGGCGAAGGAGAAACAATTTTGGAAGAAACAATTTTTTGTGAGGTGAAGGAGGTCGTATTGGAGGCAGGTGATTTTGTAGAATATGAGTGGTCGAATGGTTCGAGTATGGCTTCGATTGTAGTAGGAAATGAGGGAACTTATTCGGTGACTTTGACCAACGCAGAGGGCTGCAGAATAGTTAAAGAATTTGAAGTTTTGGAGCATGAAAAACTGCAGGTCGTCATTGAAGGAGAAGCTGAAATTTTGGAGGGAGAAACGGCAGTTTTGACTGCTATGCCCGAATTTGAAATGTATGAATGGTCAAATTTTTCTTCCAGTCAAACGATTGAAGCTTCAATGACAGGCGTTTATGCAGTGACAGTAATGGATGAGAATGGCTGTGCCGCAATGACCTCTTTTGCTTTGAATGTATTGCCGATTGATACTTTGCCTACGGACACGTTGCCGACCGATACGATTCCCGACCCACCGATTCCTATCGACTTGCAGAACAGACTGGTCGTTCCAACTGCTTTTTCACCAAATGGTGATGGCATTAATGATGTCTTTTTGATTCGTGGTCAAAACATCGTGGATGTGCAATATGCGATTTACAATCGTTGGGGTCAGAAGGTCTTTGAGGCGGGTGATTTGGTGGCGACTTGGGATGGTCGATTTCGTGGGCAAGATTTGGATTTGGGGACGTATGTGGTGGATGTTTGGGTGCGATTTGAAGATGGAACAGAATTGGTGGAACGAGGATGGGTGGTTTTGATGAGGTGAAAATCTTAGTATTCAATTAAGTATAGGGTACAAATTCTAATCTACTAACAACAAATCATTGCCATAGGGTAAAACCTAAAAGGCACTTGACACCCCTTTAATTTCACAATTGAAAGAGCATTTTTATTTGTGCTGCTTATAGCTTTGAACATGAACACATAACAGAAAAGAAGCACACTTGACTTGGAGTTTGTTTTTATTTTCTAAATAGACCAATCCACCAGTCACGAATCACCAATAAACCAGTCCACCACCTCACCCCGAATAATGATTCCCATCATGAAAAATCTTCACTTTTCCATTTCGGAGAGTATAAACAATGACTCGCCCTATCAATTGAAAATTTTTGATGATTTCATACGAAATTTTTTATCTTTTTGCCTTCATAATAGGCTTTCAAACGTCCATCTAAATCCATATAGGCTACTACATCGTCAAATGCTTGTACTTTTTTGGTGCGAGAAGCCTCTAATACAATTCTTGTTTTTGTATTGTTATCATAAACCGTCAAAAGACCATAATGACTACCTCCAATGACACTAAGGTTTTCATTTGACTCCATCACGGCAAAAAACTCCAATCTCCGACTATTTGAAATATACGCTACCTTGCCCTCTGCATATTCCTTCACATGACCAATATCATTCCTATACACCATAAAATCTCTCCCCACTGAAACCTCGCTAACCTTCTTATGTTCCAAATCGTGAATCGTGCCATTGTCAAACACCTTGAATCGCCCATATTTATCAACATAAGGAGCAATATTTTGAGCCATTATTGAAGAAGATAGTAGGAAGATTCCTAAAGAAAAAATGCAGTATTGAAGAAGTATGTTTTTCATGTGATTACTTTGTTTTAAACGTATTTAATTTGCCAGTCACCAATCCACCACCTCACCCAGAATAATGATTCCCATTATAGAAAATCTTCGTTTCGTTGTTCCCCACTGTATATAAAATCACCCGTCCTATCAATTGAAAATTCTTGACAATCACCTTCGATATATCCAATTTTTTGCCCTCATAGTAGGCCTTCAAAAGACCGTCTCTATCGGTATAAACAACAATTCCTTCATTCATTGCTACATAACTGGGTTGATAAGCTTCTAAAGTTATTTTTTTGCCCTTATCAAATACATGAAAGAAGCCCAAATCGTCTGCATAAACCAAAGTATTCTTTTTTATCGCTTGAAATCTCGGAAAACTTTCGGTTAATTTTTGAGTTTTTCCATTCCAATAGACCATAAGGGCATCAAATTCATCCACAAAAATTATCATTTTTGCTCCTACTCGATAATTTTTGGGTTGGAAGTCCGCCACTTCACTCAATATCCCTTCATCATAAGCTATTAGTTTTCCATTTTCGTCCACAAAAACTACAAAGTTGTCTCCTACATGATAGGGAGCAGCGTACCAGCAAGTAACATAGGAAGGACGACAGTTTATAGTTTTTCGCAAAAAATCATTTGGGGCGGTTAGAAGGTAGTGTTTATAACTTATTGACTTTGAACGAAATTTTTTGCCTTCATATGTAAGTACAGCCTGAGAAGCTCGAAAAAGATCTGGACGCATTTGTCCTGTTTTTTTAATTTTTGAGGCCATTTCCTTGTTCTTTGAAGCAGCTGGATTTTCAAACTCTTTATCGTCTCCAAACGCTCCCCTTGCGGCAAATCCAAATTCATAATGATTTTTAACTTTCTCCCTATATATTTCTGTCACCTTACCTTCATGGAAAAGAGACATTACGTTGGTCGAATCCATGAAAACCACTGAATTTGAACTTACCCTGCAATTCAAATCTTCTCCAAGCAGATGTGTTTTTCCTTCGTAAAAAACTGTCAATTCTCCATAGTTATCTTTAAAAACCAAAACACTGTCTCTTGTCGCAAAAGCTCCTTTGTCCATATCAATACTAAGCAATTCTTCCGAATCTGCATACTGTACCTTCAATGTCTCACCTTTCAAACCTTCTACAATTCCCATCAAATATCGAGTAGGGTGATGCGAAACATTTGGGAGATTGTTAATGTCTTTGGTTTCTCCATTAAAGTATTGTTTTTTTTGACCAGCCTCATCTTTATAAATTACATAATCCCCTCCAATCTTCACTTCCGTCACTTCTTCATGCTCCAAACCGTGAATCTTGCCATTGTCAAATACTTTAAACTGTCCAGACTTGTCAACATAAGGAGCAGTATTTTGAGCCAATATTGAAGGAGAAAGCAAAAGGATTGCTAAATAAAAAGTGCAGTATTGAAGAAGTATGTTTTTCATGTGATTACTTTGTTTTAAACGCATTTATTTGTCAGTCAAAAGTGAATAATGACCAATATGCCAGTCACGAGTCACTAATAAACCACCTCACCCCGAATAATGATTCCCTGCATGAAAAATCTTTACTTTATTGTTTCCGAGAGTAAACAAAATAACCCGTCCAACCAACTGAAAATCTTGAATGATTTCAGAAGAAACTTTCATCTGTTTTCCTTCATAATAAGCCTTCAAACGACCATCCAAATCAGTATAAACAACCACGCCATCTGAAATCGCCAATTTTTCGGGTTTATAAGCTTCAAGAGAGATGTTTTTTCCATTGTCGAATACATGAAAAAAGCCCAAATCGTCTATATAAGCCAAGGTATTCTCTTGGATAATCTGGAATTTGGGTGGTCTTGGAGCGAGTTCTTGAACCTTTCCATTCCAATAAACCATATACTTATTGTCATTGTTCACAAAAGTTGCCATTTTATCACCTCCTTGATAAGCATTCGGAGTAAACTCAGTCAATGTTGTCAATTCGCCTTCATCATAGACCACCAAATTGTCCATTTCATCCAAAAACAGCACAAAATCATCTCCCACATGACAAGCAGGAGGAGTTTGTAAATCACCAGTTGAGCTAGAGCTTGAATTCACATTTAATCTCTTGGAGTTTTTAGTACTCAAAGAATTAGGTGCTTCGTCTTTATCC
>JBMYXW010000386.1:0-4145 GCA_049608825.1 Chitinophagales bacterium | reverse complement strand
CTCCGTCAATCGCTACGTGATGTATTTTGGCAATAATCGCTACCGAACCTTTGGGAACTTGTGGAATCGTGTTCAATCCTTCTACAAAGGTAAACGACCACAAGGGACGAGAACGATCCAGATGTTCACTGAATATTTGAGAAGAAGTATTGCGAAGTTCTTGCCAACCACCAGGAGAAGGCAACGCAATGTGATTTAGGTGCATATCTATATCAAAATCAGGATCATCTACCCAATATGGATAGTCCATACTCAATGGTACAAAGACCAATTTTTGGCGCATTTTTGGAATTTGATGAATGCGTGATAGGATGATTTTGCGAAAAGTCTCAAATTTTAATGAATTTTCGATAATAACCACACTCCCTACGTGCATAGGACTTGTGGGGGTTTCGCCATATAAAAAAGTCGCATCTAAGCCCGAAATGGCTTGGATATTTGGAGGGTTGAATTGCTGCAATATTTTGTCTAACATCTGCGATGATATTGTTTTGTTTTGAAGTGCAAAGATAGGCTTACTTTTTAGAAAGTAAACGAAAGGTAAAAGACACAAAACAAAAGACAAACCTATCTTTTGTTTTGTGTCCCATACTCTTGATATTAACTCGTATATTTGACGGATATTATTCTTTACGAAAATCAGAAACTATCTTGATTCTATCCTTTTCAATTTCCAAAACAAAAATCAAGACAGGCTCTCAAATCCTCTCAATAAATGACCAAACCAAATTGGAGTCTCAACAATGTTCCCTTACAAAAAGGAAGAATTGCCATCATTACGGGTGCAAATACTGGGCTTGGTTTTGAAACCGCTTTGGCTTTGGCAAGCAAAAATATGGAAGTTGTCTTGGCTTGTCGAAATATGGAAAAAGCCCAAGCTGCAAAGCTCAAAATACTTCAAAAATTCTCGAACGCAAAAGTGGAGTGTTTGCAGATAGATTTAAGTAGCCTGCAATCGGTGAGAGATTTTGCACGTAATTTTTCGGAGGAATATGAGCGTTTGGATTTATTGATTAACAATGCTGGAATCATGATTCCGCCTTTTAGTTTGACCAAAGATGGTTTTGAGAGTCAAATGGCAGCCAACTATTTTGGACATTTTTTGCTGACCAGTTTGTTGCTTCCAACGATAAGGAACACGCCCAATTCGAGGATTGTTTCTCTAAGTAGTATTGCCCACAAAAGCGGTAAAATCAACTTTGATGACCTGCAATCTAAAAATAAATATTCGGCAGTACAAGCGTATGCTCAAAGCAAATTAGCCTGTTTGATGTTTGCGTATGAACTTCAAAGACGGTTGGAAAATGTAGAAAGTGACACCATTTCTGTTGCAGCACATCCAGGCATTTCGGATACAGAATTGAGTAGGCATATACCCAAATTGGCTTCGATGTTGTTGGTGCCTGTTTTTACTACTTTTATTACCCACAAACCCGCCAAAGGTGCATTACCTACGCTTCGTGCGGCATTGGACGAAAATGCAAAAGGAGGTGATTATTTTGGCCCTGATGGATGGCGTGAATTTAAGGGCAAGCCTATAAAAGTTCGCTCTACTCGAAGGTCAAAGAATGAAGAAACAGCAAAAAAGCTTTGGGAGGTGAGTGAACGATTGACAGGGACAGCGTATAGTTTGTGATGACTTTTCTAAGAATATATTAAGTAAGGAGTCAGGCTTCAAGTATTTGTTTGTCAATGCTTTTACCAAAATGAAATGTATTATTAATTTTGGTTAGGTACTTATGTTCAAAATAGTAAAAAAGATAAAGATGCAAAGAGGAAAATTTATTGTTTTTGAGGGAATTGATGGCTCTGGAAAGAGTACACAGGTTAAACTTTTGACTGAAAGACTGAAAACCGCCAATTACCCTATTTATCAGACATTTGAACCTACGAATAGCCCTATTGGTTCTTTGATTCGCAACATGTTGTATGGTCGCATTGAAGGGGATGAAAAAACATTGGCGGCTTTGTATTTGGCGGATAGATTAGATCATATTCAGAACTCTACGAATGGGATGTTGAAGTATTTGGATAAGGGAACAAATGTGATTTCGGATAGATATTATTTTTCTTCTTATGCCTACCACGTTCCGCACGTTTCCTTGGATTGGGTGGTGGAAGCGAATAGTATTTGTGCGGAATTGTTGCGACCCGATTTGATTATTTTCATTGACATCACCACCAAAACAAGCCTCGAGCGACTTACCAAAGGCAGAAATGAACTCGACAAATTCGAGAATTTTGAGCGGATTTCAACGGTGCGAAAAAACTATATGACCGCCATGAAACGTTTTGAAGGGGCGGAAAATGTGGTGGTGATTGACGGAAATCAAAGTTTTGAAGCAGTGTCGGAGGCTATTTGGAATTTGGTGTTGCCTGTTTTGGAGGGGTGAACACAGAGAGACAGAGGCACAGAGGTTTTTTTCTGCACTGGGTTTAGGTATCACAAATCTAAAATCATGTAATCGTAATTCAGAAATCTATCAGTAATGAGCCTTCAATAGAGAATTCAAAGCCCAACTGACAACAGTTGAAGTGATTAACTCACCACCAAATGCGCCCTTTCTTTCGCAACCCCTACTTCTGCAATCGTTCCAGCCGTAAATTGAAGGAAATCTTCTTCAATGCCATCACTAAAAATCACCCCACCTTGAGGCATCAATGATTCAACCTTCAAATGTTCTTTTTGGTGAATCAAACCCGCCGACATCGAAATATTGGAGGTTCGACTCCGAAAAGGTTCACGTACCACAAAGACCAATTTGTCAGTATTCCAGGGCAAGGCTTCTTGTGGAATCATTTGAAAAGGGAGGTTAGAGGAATTGGATTTGGAACGTTTGGAGATTCTTGTGGACGAAACCCTACCTGTTAATTCGTCTATTTGTGGAGGAAAAGCAGAGGCGATTCCATTTGCCATATTGATGAGTGAGGAAAGCCAACCTGTTGAACCTGCGCCTGTTGAGACGATGATTCCGCTTGAAGATTGTGATTCTGTGCGTTTGTTGAAGGTAAGATTGTAGCGAGCCGAACGATGACTTTGAGGCCCAATAAATAAATCGTTGAAAGCCAATAGGCGTTGCCCATCATTGAGGCGGGCTTCTGCCATCGTGACTTCCTTGTGGCTGTATCTGCTTGCCAAAGTTTTTTCTACAATGCGCTCAATGTCTTTGGTTTGGAAGGGGAGGAGCACTCCATCGTATTGTGTTGGGTCGGGATTTACGCCAATAATCGGAATGCCATGGGCATATTTGGCGGTGTTTGCCACCAGTCCGTCTTGCCCTACAACGACCACGATATCTTTGTTGGAAAAAATATAGTTGGGTAAAAATTCCTTGCTAATCACCTTCGTTTTTGCCACTCCCTGCAAATCCTTTTGCACCTGTTCTACCGAAAAATTCATCACCGAATCCTCCTTCTTCAATGCGTCAAAATCACTCCCTTGACGCTCCAAATAAAACTTGGCTTGCGAAATGGTATTGAAGCGTACTTTGAGATTTTCCAAGCGGGTTTTGGCAGTGACGATGATAACTCTTTCTCTTTGAATTCCTAATCCCATACATAGTTGATTTTTTGAGGTTAAGGTATCGGATACCTCAGAGGTATCCGATACCTTTATCCGATTTTTTTACTTCATCAAATCCTGCAACAAATCAGGCGTAATATTCAGCGTACCAATTTGTTGAGCATTTTCGGCAAGTTCTCTAAAAGCAATGGCAATCTGTTCTTTAGAACCACCGTTTCCTGTCAAAGCCATCAAGGTGCGCCAATCGACATCCTTGTATTGTGCCATCATTTTCTCCAAACGATAGGATTCTGTGTCGGCTTGTTTGCGTTGATTTTCTGCCTCCAAATCAATCAGTTGTTGACGTTGGTTTTCCACTTCAATATCGGCAGCAATTTTCATTTCACGCAATTTGCGTTGGTTTTCTTGCTTTTCTATCTCCGCCTCCATCTTCTTTTGTGAAATCTGCTTTTTCTTTTCCTCGATGGCAATCTGCGTATTCAACTCCGATTCCTTAATCGTGCGTTCTTGCTCGACTGCAAACTTTCGACGGGCATAAATCGCTTCATCTGCCTCTTGTTGCAGGGCTTCACGGGTTTGAGCCTCCAAAGCACGGGACATTTCAGGTACTGCTTTGACCGCC
>JBMYXW010000385.1:0-4157 GCA_049608825.1 Chitinophagales bacterium | reverse complement strand
AATTGATGCGATTGACTGATGAAGGCATCACCTATGACGAAGTACTCTACAATCATTTTGTGGCTCACAATAGGCATTGTCCAGACATCGTAGAAGGCTTGGCACAACGTATTCACGACCATGCAATTGACGATGCTCTTGGAGAGATTTTGGTAGATGCGGAAACGGGTAAGCGAAGGCGAATTGTTGGGATTATGGGGGCGCATGGCGCACTCCGAACAGATGCGAATTACCGAAAAGTAGTCGAAACGGCTTATTTGCTGTCAAGAGATGGTTATTTCGTTGTAAGTGGCGGAGGGCCTGGTATGATGGAAGCTGCAAATTTGGGAGCTTACCTCGCCAACGAACCCTTTGAAGTGCTGCAATGGGCAATTGAAGTCTTGTCCAAAGCTCCACATTACACTGATGAAGGATATGTAGAAGCTGCCATGAAGATTGTAGAACGTTTTCCGTTTGGAAAAGAAAATTTAGCCATTCCGACATGGTTTTATGGTCACGAACCCAGCAATTTATTTGCTACGGCTATTGCCAAATATTTCTCCAATAGCTTACGTGAAGATGGTTTGTTGGCGATTGCTCTACATGGAATTGTGTTTGCACCAGGCAGTGCAGGTACTCGACAGGAAATCTTTCAGGATGCCACCCAAAATCACTATGGCACGTTTGACTATTTCAGTCCAATGATTTTTTTGGACGAAGATTTTTATAAAAACCAAACAAACTTGTACCCTCTCGTTCAGTTGCTCGCTAAGGATAGGGTATATGAAAATATGTTGCACATTACAGACAGTCCAAGCGATGTCTTGGATTTTATTCGATTGCACCCACCTGTTAGAAAGAAGTGAACAAATTAGCTCTTTCTCCGTTTACCTTTTTTACATTTTTCGTTTTACTAAATAGACAGCCTATTGGTTTGTCATTGATTTCAGTAAAACAATACTCAAAAAATGCAAAAGTTACAACCCTTTTTTCTGCTCTTATTCCTATCCTTCACTTCAACATCCCTATCTGCTCAAATCTACTTCAATGAGTGGATAGACTACAACAAAACATATTACAAATTCCAAGTTGAAGAAAATGGAGTTCATCAGATTTCATACAATAGCTTGATAGAAGCGGGTTTATCCGACCAAATCGGCAATGGTTTTCACCTATTCAGTCGTGGAAAAGAAATTCCTATCTATGTTTCCTCCAATGGCACATTGCAGCAAAGTGATTACATCGAATTTTATGGCGAGGAAAACGATGGCAGTTTCGACAGCCAATTGTTTTTGTTTGACGACCACCAACTCACCGACCAACGCAGTATTTTTGCGGATGCAGCTACTTATTATTTGATGTGGGACAATTCTTTTGAAGGGCTTCGCTTTCAAACAGTTGAAAATGATTTGACCGAACCATTGCCCGAAAAAGAACCTTATTTTTTGCACAAGGAAAATAGATTTTACAAGAGCATTTTCTATCAAGGAGAACCTATTCGTATTGGAGGAGTTAACTACAATTATGCTGATTTTGAGAAGGGAGAAGGCTGGACAAGTAGTACAATATTGGGACAAACGGTGAAGGGTTATAAACTTTCTACCATTGGAGTCTCTACTGATGTCAATGCTCCCGCTGCTTTTTTGGAGACCAAAGTAGTAGGAGAGAACAACGATTTTTTCAACTTCAAAGACCATCATATACAAGTGACCCTTGGAGAAACGACTTATATAGACGAAATCTATGAAGGACACGATACACCAACTTATACGGCCGAAATCGCTTTGGTGGATTTGGACGAGCTGCAAACTACGGTTCAATACACATCAGTTGGGGATATTTTTAGCAATCCCTCAGAGGATTGGCAGTCTGTTTCGTACACCTTTTTGACCTATCCTCGCCAATTTGATTTCGGACAATTGGAAAGTGGAAATATAGTAGCTGCCCAGAAATTTGCCTTTTCATTGCAGCACTCAAATGAGGCATACTTTGAAGTGTCTAATTTTGAAGGAGGAACAGAAGCGGTATTGTATGATTTGAGTAATCGAAACAGAATCTTGATAAACCGCAGTGCGGATGATTTGTACAAAATCCACCTAGCAGAAGCCACTTCAATCGAAGAAAAACGGCAATTGATTTTGACCAATACAGAAGCCGTTTCCAACATTGCAGCTTTGACTCCTCAAACCTTTACCAATTATCAATTGCTTGAAAATCAAGGTAATTATATTATTATTTATCATCCTGTTTTAGCCGAAGGCGAAACCAATTGGGTACAAGAATATGTTGATTACCGAGAAAGTATGGAAGGTGGTCAGCACAAAGTGGTGTTGGCAAATATTGAAGAATTGTACGACCAATTTGCTCATGGAATCAACAAACACCCTTTGTCTATCCGTCATTTTGTAAATTTTGCAATAGCCAATTGGACAGATAAGCCGAAATTGTTGTTTTTGATGGGAAAATCCATTGCATATAGAAGTGCTACTACTCCAAGCATTTTAATCAATAATTTAGTGCCTACTTTTGGACATCATCCTTCTGATAATTACTTGACACTTTCCAGTAAATATGACTATCGCCCACAATTGGGAGTTGGTCGATTGAGTGCAAGAACATCCGAACAAGTTCGAGATTATTTGCAGAAAGTACGGGATTATGAAAACACTGGGGCTGCAAATAGAACCGAAAGGCTTTGGCGTAAACACGCACTTTTTCAGTCAAGCGGTGACAATAATAATCAATATTCTGAATATGAGAATTTTTTATTGGATGCCAAAACAACCTACGAATCTCCACTCATTGGTGGCAAAGTTTTGGATATACAAGCCTATAAAAATTACGATGAAGGATTCCGCACTCGTCCATTTATAGAAGAGGGAATTGGCTTGTTGTATTTTATGGGTCATTCTACTGGACAGATTTGGAAAACGGATGTTTTGGAAAATCCAATTGGTTACGACCAACAAATAGGACGTTACCCTTTCATAATAGCTGGAACTCCTTTTGTGGGCAATATTCACAAAACTCATAATTCGACTCCAAGCATGTCAGAAACATGGACTTTGTCGCCCAATCATGGGAGCATTGCTTATTTATCTACCGTCAGTTTTGGCTTTCCGAGTACACTTAATATTTATGGACAAGAATTGTTGCGCCAGCTTTCAGATGAGACCTATTCTCTTTCTATTGGCGAAGCGATGCAAAAAACGGCATCCAATATCCATATAGGAAGTCCAACTGAGCCTTCTTATGAAGGAATAAAAGCTGCTATCAGCGAATTTACTCTTCAAGGCGACCCCGCCATCAAACTCGCTGCAAGCCATCTCAATCCAGAATACGTCATCGAAAATGCGTATGATTTTCGCTATATTGATGTGGAGAACGACTATGAAATCAAAACGGAAGTGCGAAACGATGTCCAAATGTTTAATCGAGACAATGGCATAGAAATTACTTCGGTAGATGATGTTTATGATGTGACCAATATTCCTCACCTTCAATTGAAGGTTCGAGCTGGGAATCTTGGAAAAGCCATTGAAGGCACTTTTCAGGTGGAAGTAGCACAGCAAGATTTGGATGGTTCTAACCGTTTTGTTCAAAAGACGGAAACCTTCAATGCGCCTTTTTATGAATCAATGTATGAAATGGATATTGACCTCGAACCTACAACGGATTTTGTGACCTATCAATTGGTGGTGAAGGTGGATGCTTCTGACAAATTTGGGGAGGATTCGGAAGAAAACAATGAGGTCATTTTGAATCTTCAAGCGGATGAAATCACGAGTATTGACCAATTGGATTTTGTGAATACTTTGGATATTGGCGTATTTCCCAATCCTTTTACAGGATTGCTGCAAATTGAAGGAGAGTTGGATAGAGATGCGGTATTGCAGTTGTTTGATTTGCAGGGAAGAATGGTTTTTCAAGCGCAAATCAAAGAGAATCAATCCATTAATATTCCACAAAGTTTAGGTTTTGGAATGTATGTTTTGAAAATTAGTGATGAATCGGGTGTTTGGATGCAGAAAGTGGTGAAAGAGTAAATTGATGGAAGTGATTGGAGGATGGTGTTTTTTATCGCAGCACAGGGTTTATTGACTTTCGATATTTACTTCGTGGTTTTAGTGTTACTCCGTTAGGAGTAAAATATTTGTAGAAACTGTATAAAGATAAAA
>JBMYXW010000384.1:0-4162 GCA_049608825.1 Chitinophagales bacterium | reverse complement strand
GCAATCAGTGGAATGTTCAAGGCATAACACAAGCCCTTTGCAGTAGAAGCTCCAATTCTCAAACCTGTATAAGAACCAGGTCCATCACTGACTGCAATCGCCACCAGTTTATTCATCTTTACTGATGATTCTTCCAGTATTTGCTCAATCAATAAGGTTAGTAAGCCTGCGTGTTGCTGCCCTTTCCTTTGTTCTTTTGCAGCAAATAACGTTCCGTTTTTAGTCAAGGACACAGAACAGTTCCCTGTCGTGGTATCAATACACAATATCCAATTCATGATACAAGTTAAAAATTCAAAGTTTCAATAATATTCGTTTTACAGTTTAGAACCTTAGTTTTTCACCAAAAAAACCTTGCGATTTTTGGCAAGAAATTCTGAATGATTATTTGAAGTTTGATTATATGCCAATGCTTGCAACGCTATTTGCAAAAATAGGTCTTAGATAAAGAACAATCTTGATTCTCTATTGAAATATTTTGCTGTGAATTTGCTATATTTATCGAATACCTAAACTGCAATTTCCGACACAATGTATAAAAACTCAATGAACTTACTCTTTTTTATTTCCAAAAAAACGCAGATACTATGAAAAAAATATACTTTTTAATTTTTCTTTTCTTTTTAATAAGCACAAGCAGTTGCAAAAAGGACAATCTTATTATCATTGAAGGAGTCGAATCTATTTCATTTGACTGTTTCAAACCAATTACGGAACATCAAGTTATCAATAACTCAGACGAATATTCGGCTTTATTGGATGAATACAGGGATTATACCCAAAATTGCCTTACATATTTTTCGCCAAAAATTGACTTCACAGAAAAAACCTTATTAGGGCAACGTATTACTGTTACGGCTTGCAATGTTTCTTCTGTATCAGAAGTTTTTGCAGACCCTGATCAAAAACAGTATATTTACCAATTGCAAGTGAATTTAGAGGGTACTTGTGAAATGCTATTTGACAAGGTTGTGTGGATTGTAGTTCCCAAATTACCTGATAATTATACAGTTGCATTTAAAGCGAACTACGAAAGGATTTAAATATAACAAAATGAGAAAAAATCGTATTTTAGGGGTATTACTGGTTTTGAGTACCGTATTAATCTTCAATGCTTGTGGAACTTCAAAAAGAGTTGAGGGCAGCAAATTGAAAAAGAAGTCTTTGAAATTTGTAGAGAATCAATTGGAGCGAAACGTATTTGATGCAGATTGGCTGAGAATGAAGGCTAGGATTACGGCAAATGATGGCAAGAATAAACAGAGCTTCAATGCAGATATTCGCCTCCGAAAAGACAGTGTATTGTGGATTTCTATTTCACCTCCTATCTTGAAGATTGAAGTGGCTCGTGTATTGATTCGCCCTGATAGTGTGCAGGTTATCAACCGACTCAACAAACAATATTATGCTATGGATGTCGGTTTTTTAGAAACACTCACCAATTATCCTTTGAGTTTTGATATGCTTCAAAACATACTTTTTGGGAATCCAATCATTGAAGGAGAAGAAAAAAATACTTTGACGATTACCAAAGAACACTATTGCCTCCAAAATATTTTACAAGATTTAAAGTTGGAAACTTGTTTGTCTCCTAAAGGATTTACAATTGCCCAAATGAATGTGCAAGACTCGCTTCAACGCAATTTGAGAGTAACATTGGAGGATTATAAGGAGGTTGAAAAACAAGTCTTTTCCGAAAAACGTTTTATCAGCATCGAAACACCTCAAAAGTATGAGGTTGAGATCAAGCTCTCAAAAATCAGAGTCAATGACCCTCAAAAGGTGAACTTTTCTGTTCCTGAAAAGTATAAAAAAGTAGATCGTTTGGAAATAAAATAAGTCTAGTGATTGTCTAATCTAAGTAGGAAGCCAGAAGAGAGAATTTACATTATCTTGGTTGGTTCTGCTTTCTTACTTATATAAATTGAAAGTTAAAAATGAAAATCAGAAACCATCAAGCAATTGATTTTCAATGTGATTTTAAAAGATATACTTCCCAAAACCCTATTTTGGTTTTACTTATACTGATATTAGGTGTTACAAATGTTTTCGCTCAACAAAAAAAGAGCTTGGAAAGAAAAAAGGGTCAATTGGCTAAAGACATTTCTTTGACTCGGCAATTGTTGAAAAATACGCAGAATAATCGCACAATTTCGCTCAATGATTTGAAGCTACTGCAAAAACAGGTGCAAAATCGAGAGAAAATGATTCAGACTGTTCAGCAGCAATTGGGCTTATTGGATGTTAGTATTACCGAAACGGATTATCAAATTGATTCCCTTTCCACTGTTTTGGAAGAAGTCAGAAACGAGTATGCAGAGTTAATTCGACATGCTTATGTGTCGAACAATACCTACAATCGCTTACTATTTCTGTTTTCATCAGATAGCTTCAATGAAGCCTATCAACGTTTGAAATATTTACAATACTATACGAGTTATCGAAAGAGTCAAGTCGAACAGATAGGCTTTATGAAGAAGGAACTCCTCAACAACCGTATGCTTTTGGAGGAGGAAAAAACACAGAAAAAAGAACTCTTAGTGACTGAACAACAGCAGCAATTGGCATTGAAGGTGGAAGAGGAACAAAAAAACTCAATGGTCAAAAAATTGAAGCAAAAGGAAGGTTATTTGAAAAAGAAGCTGAACAATAAAAAGGCAGCTATTGAGGAATTGAATCGTCAAATCCAAAAAATTATCGCAAAAGTAACCGCAGACGAAACGCCAATCAATAAAACGCCCAACAAAAAAATGACTGTCAACCTCCAAAAACTAAGCACCAACTTTGAAAAAAACAGAGGCAAACTTCCTTGGCCAGTGGATAATGGCATCATTACAGGGAAATTCGGTAAACAAAAACATCCTATATTGAAGCACATCACCCTCACCAACAATGGATTGGATATCGCAACCAAAAAAGGGTCTGTTGCAAGAGCTTTGTTTGAAGGAAAGGTCAGCAACACGTTTTACAGTCCGACTTTTCAGTGGGCGGTGATTGTGAAGCATGGAGAATATTTCACGGTTTACTCCAACTTAGCAGAAGTAGCAGTGAAAAAAGGAGACGACATCACGGCTCGTCAAGCTATCGGAACAATTTACACAGATGCAGGCGAGGGCAAAACCGAAGTACATTTGGAAGTTTGGAAAGGTAATGACAAATTGAATCCTATTAAGTGGATTTATAAGAAGTGAGGTTTGATATTAAAGTTTGTTATGTCATTAATGGGTATAGCTACAATATCTAGCTATATTTGTTCACACTTTTATGATTAACTACAACACTAAAGAAGAAGAATGATTGATCTATATAATTTAGCCATTGAAAACGAAACAATAATACAGAATGAATTAAGGAACTTAAAAGCAAGCAATGTTAAAAGTTATAGAATAGAAAAATTCCAAAAAACAATTAATAAACAAAAAAAAGCATCTATTAATGTCAGTATTGAAAAACTTTATAGGGTTTTTAAGAAGAAACAGTATAAAAATGTATTTGAACTGAATTTACCTGAAGCAGAGATTAAAGAAAAATACGATAGAAATGGTAAGTATTTTTCAAGATTCAGCATATTTGTGAACAAAGTTCTAAATGGAAAAGATATAAAATATGCTGCTTTGAATATTGGTAGCTTGGGATTCAACAATTACTTTGGAGAATGTTGTATTACTCTGAAATCCACATTTTTAGAACACTCATCAAAAAACAAGAAAATAGTATGTTTGAATGATTATTCACTTAAAATTTTTAATAAAAAAGGCGGGAAATGGATTTTTGATGAGAATAAACTAAAGAAATCTGTAGCTAGGTGGGAGAATGTAGATGTTTTGACCACATTAAAACATCACACACATTTAGGGGAAAATACCAGCAACTGGTCATTCTTAGTTTGTGGAGGTCATTGTACTGAAGTCCTAATTTATTGCCCTATCAAGGTAGAAAACTTTGAGAAAATACAAATTAGAAAAAAAGAAAAATCACTTTACGGACTTTTTTTGGGAAGAAATAGGCGACCTATTTATCAAATACTATCAGAAAATAATGATTTAGCTACAAGATTACTTTCACATCTATCAAAGAAGATAAATCTTGAAAAGCTTGTAATTGACCTAAACAAATTAGTGCATATTGATTTTTATTTTCATGAAAAAGGATTTGATTTAAA
>JBMYXW010000383.1:0-4162 GCA_049608825.1 Chitinophagales bacterium | reverse complement strand
GAGTATTCCTACACGAACCAAAATCAGATAAAACCTCTTGCAGGTTTGAAATAATAACAGAAGCGATTCATTTTGTAATAAAAATGAATCGTTTTTTTTTGTAGTGATTTGAGCATTAGATTTTTAGAAAGTATTGTTTTCTAAGAATTTAATGCTTATTTTTGTTTATAACAAAAAGTTTTACCTTATGAAATACCTAACACTTACTCTTTCTTTAGTTCTCTTTTTCGGTATGTTCAGTACTCAAGCCGACAATTGGGAACTCTTCCCTATGAACCAAAAAACCTATTTCTATTTTGAATCCGAAACAGAAAAAACCATCGTTCCCTATTATGTCGATTTCGAGGAGGAATCGGGTGTTTATATCCGACAATATCCACTAAGGGCTTATATTGAAGAGGCAACAGGAGGTTGTTATGCAGATATTGATTTAAATTCTGGTCTAAATATTCCTATTGGTGAAATTGACTACAATCCACACATCTTAAAAAGTGATGCTTACTTTAGGTATGTTTTTCAAAAGATTTTATCGTAAAGTCCAACTCTATTGAAATTCTTGCAGTTCAAAGAAGTCGGCAAAATTGACATTCTTCAAAAAACTAAAATTAGGTTGACATTTGTATTCCCAAATTCACTCTGCTCTGTATAAATCAAATTGGGCTCCAAAAGATTGATGTATTTGAGGTAAAAAACTGTATTTTCGCATTTTTACAGTTTACGTTAAAAATGAAAAAAAGTAAATCATTAATTACAATCTGCTTGTTTTGCCTTTTTACTTCAATAAAAGCACAAGCTCCAAAAATAACGGCAAGCCTCGACCGCTACGAAATTGAGGTAGGCGAACAGGTCAAACTGCAATTGGTAGCAGAATATGCTCCTGATATGCAAGTCCAATTTCCTCTATTGAAGCTCGATGGTGAACTCATTGAAGTAGCAGAAATTGGAGATATTGACAGCACTCGTTTAGAAAACGATTTGATTAGAAATCTACAAGTCATTATGGTACAGGCTTGGGATACAGGTCAATATGTTATTCCTTCCATGCGGTTTTCTTATGTCGATTCCGACAAAAACATCAAAGGGCAATTTGCGACTGAAGAACTCATCTTTTTCGTTACTTCTCCTCTCGAAAATGCCTTACCTACACCCAATCCACAAGACAGTGCAGCAGTTGCAGGCGCAGAAATTCGAGACATCAAAGCCATCAAAGATGTGCCTTTCACTTGGCGAGATGCGGTTCCTTATGTTTTGATGGGTTTAGTAGCTTTGTTGATTGCAGGAGGGTTTTATTTTTGGTGGCGAAAACGCAAAGAAAAAGAAGCCTCTGCCGCAGCTTATGTCCCTCCTCCAAGACCTGCTCACGAAGTAGCCTTTGAGAAACTTCAATTCTTGGAAGGCGAAAAGTATTGGCAACAAGGTGATGTGAAAAAGTATTACAGCGAATTAACCAATATTGTCAGAGAATACTTGGAAGGGCGCTACGATATTTTGGCATTGGAATCCACAACAGATGAAATATTGCAAGATTTGAAGGAAGAAGAATTTGAAGCAGAACTTTGGAGTAAATTAAAGAATATGCTACAAACGGCTGACTTGGTTAAATTTGCGAAAGCAAAACCCGACATTGAAAAGCACTCTCATTATTTGGCAAATGCAAAAGAAATCGTGCGAGTGACGAAGAAAACGATTTCTCTGAGCGAGAAGGCTACAACGAATGTTGAGTAACTTTGTGAAAGAATCAGATTTCTCCATTGTTCTACAAATATTCAAGCCCTAATTACACTGTTTCAAAAGTTTCTTAACATTATTCCATGACGAAAATCGTTGAATTACATCCCCCTAAATCCCCCTTCAAAGGGGGACTTACCTCATTATCAGTAAATTCCCCCTTTGAAGGGGGCGAGGGGGATGTTGCGTCGGTTATGAGATAGTATTAAATTATTTTTGAAACAGTGTACTAAGCAACCCTAAAAAACATAAAAACACAGAATGAATAACTTAACAGATACGATTACTTTTCCTTGTGGCGCAAGCATGAAAAATCGTTTTATGCTCGCTCCAATGACGAACACCCAAAGCCACGAAGATGGCATACTTTCCGATGAAGAATTTCATTGGCTGACGATGAGAGCCAAAGGACAATTTGGCTTGGTAATGACCTGTGCCTCACACGTACAAGCCAATGGAAAGGGCTTTCCTGGTCAGTTGGGAATATTTGGCGATGAACACATCGAAGGGCATACAAAATTGGCGAAAACCATTCAATCTCATGGAAGTTTGGCAGTGATTCAGTTGCACCATGCGGGAATGCGTTCTCCTCAACAATTGATTGGCGAAGCTCCTGTTTGCCCTTCATCTATTGAACGCAAAGGCGCAAGGGCTTTGACATTGGAGGAAGTACATACTCTTCGAGATGATTTCATTCAGGCAGCCGTGCGTTCAAAAAAAGCGGGCTATGATGGCGTAGAAATTCATGGTGCACATGGTTATATTTTGGCGCAGTTTCTAAGTGCAGACATCAATCATAGAACGGATGAGTATGGTGGTTCTTTGGAGAATCGCTGTCGCATCTTGTTTGAAATCATTGAAGGGATTCGGTCAGCTTGTGGCGACAAATTCTTGTTGGGTCTGCGTTTGTCCCCCGAACGATTTGGAATGCAATTGAAGGAGATGAAAGAATTGTGTGAGCAATTGATTGAAGGCGGTAAAATCGACTTTTTGGATATTTCGCTTTGGGATAGCTTCAAAATGCCCGTTGAAGAAGCACATCAAGATAAAAGTCTATTGCAGCATTTTGCCGATTTAGACTTTAAGGATGTCTTATTCACCGTTGCAGGAAACATACGTAGGGCAAAAGATGTAGCTGCAATTCTCAACTCCAAAGTAGATTTTGTGACCATCGGTCGAGCCGCTATTTTGCACCACGACTTTCCTGTGAAGGTAATGAATGATTCTGATTTTGAACCCATTGAACTTCCTGTCAGTAGAGAGCATTTGAGCAAGGAAGGCTTGAGTGAGCGATTTATTGGATACATGAGTAATTGGAAAGGTTTTGTGGCTTGAAGTAATCAAAAGAAGACTGTTAAAATAAGAATAAAAACGACAAATTCACTTGACAAATAAGCAAATAAAATTGCTTGTCAAGTGAATCTGTTGGATTTAGATTTGGTAATTATTTATATTGCTTAGACAGAGGCGACTCTATCGTTAATCAGTAGAAAGTTGTTAATCAAAGCATGTTCTACTGCTTTGCCTTGATGTTTCACCCCTTTTCTTTCACGCTCAATAATCGTCAAATCAATATCTCGGTGTTTGGCATTTACTTCAAATTCTTCAATGATTTCTATTACATCATAATCAATGTTGATAGATTTTGAAGCGTCAATAATCACTTTAGAACCATCGGGAATTTGGCTCAAAGTACGCTGGATACTTGCCTTGTTGATAAACGTCACATCCTCCGCCAAAGCCAATCGAATCACTCCATCTTTGAGGTCTTTTTCTTTCTCAAAAAGGAAAGGTTTTTTGTAGTTGTTCCAGAGAACATAGAAAATAGCAACTGCCAAACCCACTCCAATTCCCATCAACAAATCTGTAAAGACAATTCCTAAAATAGTGACCATAAAAGGTACAAAGTGAGCCTGCCCCAATCCATACATTTGCTTGAACAATACAGGTTTAGCCAATTTGTAACCGACCAAGAATAGAATCGCTGCCAAACTTGCCAATGGAATCAAATTCAATAGGAAAGGAATTGCCATTGCAGAAGCTAATAAAATGATACCGTGGAAAATAGCCGACATTTTGGTGCGTCCGCCCGATTGAATATTGGTAGAACTTCGGACGATTACCTGTGTAATTGGCAGGCCTCCAATCATTCCCGAAACGATATTGGCAACGCCTTGTGCCTTCAATTCTCGGTTGGCGGGAGTCACACGCTTGAAAGGATCTAATTTGTCGGTCGCTTCTAAGCACAATAAAGTCTCCAAACTCGCCACTACTGCAATAGTAGCTCCTGTAATCCAAACTGCAGGATTGCTGATGCTGCTAAAATCTGGGAAGGTGAACTGACCAAAGAAACCTGCAATGCTTTCTGGCATAGGAATTTTCACCACTTGCTCGGCAGTCAATGCTAAAGTAGGCATATTCTGAAACAACAGAT
>JBMYXW010000382.1:0-4184 GCA_049608825.1 Chitinophagales bacterium | reverse complement strand
AAACTCGCAAAAATATCTGTTGAAGCATAATCCCCTAAAACCATATAGCCATCTGACAAAGGCAAAGTTGCAACTATTACCAAATTGGTATCGGGAAAAGATAATTTCTTATTGAAGTAGGTAAATTCTTGGGCTTGTAAAGAACAAAGAGATGTGAAAATAGATAAGATGAATATATATTTTAAATATTTCATGATAAATTGTTTGCATAAATAAAGAAACCCAACTTGCTAGACAAAACAAGTTGGGTTTTGAATAAAACTATTTAGTAATCATCAACTTTCGCATACCGAAGTTTCCTTCTTCGGAATACAATCTACAGAAGTACATTCCCATCGGTAAATCTGTCACATCTAAATATAATTGCGTCTGATTTTCAGCCATACTGATTGTTCTCCAATGTGTTCCATTGGTATCATAGATGCTGATGGTCAAATCACTGCTAAAAACTGCTCGGTTTTGTATGGAAATATCTATTTGATTGGTAGCAGGGTTGGGTTGCAATTGAAGTACAGGCAAAAGCGAACTTTCTGTGGGTGCTTTTTTGTTGTGACCATTCAAGTCAATAGGATTGGCACTTCGTATAAATTGATGCCCAAAATAAATGCTCAATGCCGATTCTGCCAAAGTCTGAATATAATCGTCATGGGCATTGGCTGCCAAAGACAATAAATTGCTTTCGGTGTTGGCATCCAAAGGATAATTCAAGAGCAAATCCATCAAGTTGTGGTATTGCAGGGCTTGTGCATGGTGGCTAGGCAGTGTCGCCAACAAATTATTGGCGGTGGTCGTTTCTTTTTTGTTGAGATAAGTCGCTACCAACAGGCGTTTGCTCCACTCTTCATCTTGGGCAGTCAATAACTGAATCGCACAAGCTCGGTCACAAGAACCAGCCATCATCTGCCAAAAAGCTGCTTGCAGTTTTCTCAAACCGAGAAAAGGCTGTCCCGCTAAAGGGTCGGTAATGGATTTTCCATGAATAATTTCTACAGGGGATATAGGAGTAGTCAGTTGAGTAGGGTCAATCGGATGTGCAACCACCACATTGTTGTGTCCCAAAATGAAGTTGCAATTGGGCGTAATGTTGGGGTCACAATTATCAACTATAACCTCAACACAACCTACGGCAGTAGGGTCAATAAGTCCGTCTAAAAGCGCGAGACTCGGTTGGTATTGCTGTGCGACATTCAAATTTACAGCTTGATTGGAGTTGTTGAAAAGGTGGAAAATGGTTTGATTGGAATCGTTCCAAATATTTCTCAATGCAAGTTCAGGTGCAAAGTTATCACATTCCCCTACCTGTACCGCCCCATTTTGACTTTCTCCAATTTCAGCCTCCCAATCAATGTACCAATCCATCATAAAACCACTATAGGAATTGCAGTCCAAATTGATGTTTTGGTTGTTGCCCTCAAATTGCGTACCGACCTCCAAAGAACCCGTGATGCTGTTGTTGTTGAGACTCACTCCGTCCACCCCTCCTATGTTGCTGTTCCTTACCACAATTCCCTCTATATTGTTTGCGCCAGGAAGTCCACTATTGATGGTATTTTCTTCAATCGTTAACCCCATACTTCCATTTGTCAAAATAGCATAAGAATCGTCGTTTGCCAATTCAGGAATAGGCAATTCAAAAGTATTGAACTGAACGATGTCTCCAGCACTGCTACTGAAGGTAATACCTTTATCCACCTCTTCAAAGCTGTTGTTGACAGTACTTACCGCTTCGTGAGCAGTATTTATACTGTACACTTCGATTCCTTGAAAGACACCCACAAAATCATTGCCCAAGGCAGTACAGGTGGCGTGTCCAATCATATAGGCAGCATCTTCTACTCTGATGCCCGTTCCCCTCGCTGCAATTCCATTTACATTTGCACTTGCCTCAAAAGTATTGGCTTCAATCAATACAGGCAGTTCTAGGGCATGTAAAACGACTTGTTGGTAGGGATTGTCAACAGATTGGTTGGGAAAAGGAGCAGAATGGAGAAAGTGACAGTTTTTGACCTTGCTTTCTTCATTGGAATTTCTTGCACTTCCAAAATAAACACCTCTCAAATTGTTTTCAAAAGTCACTCCATTCACATCCACAATCGCTCCTCCTTCTACCGTTTCCACTCCATCTGTTGAAGTACCCGAACTGATGCCAGTTTCCGCATTTTCGATTCTTCCATTGCGAAGAATCGCCACTCCATGGTTATTACTGCCATTTAAACGATAATCCGTAGGGTGTGCGGCTGTCGGGTCTGCAAACACTTCTATGCCTTTCCAAAAATCACCACTGTTGCTGCAATCACTCAAATTAAAATCCGCATTTTTGGCTTCCAAACGCCCTCCTCTTTCCACCACAATGCCCGAGTTTTCGCCTATAAATTCCACAATCGTTCCTTTCTGAATCACCAAACTCGCACCTGATTGAACGGTAATCGTTCCTGCAACGGTAATCACATTGTCCTGTCTCAAATCACTTGGTTTCCAATAATCTCCAAACGGGTCATTGGGAGTAATGTCCATATCTCCCAACACGCCCAAATCTGCATAAGTCACCTCATGGGTCACTTCCAACTCACAACCGCCTTCTTGCCTTACCACCATCAGCGTATAAGTTCCAGGTTCATTAATCGAAGTCATATCCTCCACAGAATCCTCGCCCTCTGAAATAGGATTTGGATTTCCTTGCAGTCTCCATTCCCAGTGTGCATACTTTGTGTCTCCCTTGTCCGTCAAGGTAAGCGAATTGGGCTCGTTTGAAGGAAAACACTCTGCTGATCCCAACAAATCAACATCGGGAACATCGTTTTCGTTAAAATCAAAAACGGCGAATCTTATCGTCTCCCTAGCCGTACATACCTTTTCGCCTTCGATAATGGTAGCCGTCAAAGTATAGTCGTAAGTGCCAGGTTCTTCATCAATGACAATGTCTTGCCCATTAGACTCACCAAAATCTCCAGTCCATGTATAAGAATCATATCCATCAGGTGCAAGAAAGGTTTCATGTCGGCAAATATCTTGTGTTCCTCCCAAACCAATCGTGTTGTTGCCTCCCAAAATATTTACGGTGACGCTCAAATCTACAAAATTATTACAGTCATTGAATATTTCGACACGGTAGGTAGTAGATTCTGTGGGTATAAGGGTGATAGAGTTACTGTGTTCCTCTATCGGAGTATTACTTGTACCTTCAAACCATTTATATCGAGTTCCCCCACTTGCTGCTAAGGTTATTTCTTCTCCTGTACAAATTGCAAGAGGCTCTCCTCCTACCTCCATTTCGGTCTCTCCTTTCATGTAAAACAACTTTCCATCGGGTCTATCTGTTATGGTGATGTTTATTTCATCTGACACAGGTACAGAAGTTCCACCAATATTACACTCCGCAGTTACTGTATATGTTCCCTCGTGACTTAGGAAAAAATTTTCAGTGGCATTGAGAATGGTAAGTTCGCGGGTAGTGGAGTTAATAGAGTAGTGCGTTCCGATTGTCAAGCCAGGGGGTGTTTCCCATTCTATAGTAGTTAAGTCCAAATCATCAGCATTGGACAATGTCAAAGTGAAATCATCTCCTATACACAATTCTTCGTCCTCTCCTTGATTAATCACCATATGAGAAACACTGATTGCCACTTTTTTGGAGCGTTCACAAGTACCTACTCCAGGTACGTTATTGTAAGTAACTTTCACAAAATAATCACCGTTTTGTGCTTCATCTGCACTTGCAATAGTAAGCGTTCCATTTGATGCACTAATATTATCGTTGTTAGGAGTACTTCCAATGGCGGGGTTGTTGGGATTGTCTTTGTGCCAAGTAACCTGCCCTATTTCGCTACCTGCAGACAACTGCGTAGTCACAGTTCCTTCGCAAATTTCAAGTATTTCAGGAATTTCCTCCGTATCAAAATCCGGGTCTCCTACTCCCACTGCTGCCCACGCATTTTTGATTTGGGCTTTGACATAGTCTTTGTTGGCGAAAACGGGAAATTCACTGCTATTTGCTTGAAGGGGATTTAATACTGCATCACTTAAACTTAAATTACGCAATTCCTCATATTTTTGTAGTGAATTTCCAGCTATTCCACCTGTTTCTATAAATTCATCAAATAAACGAAAGAAAAGCTGCTCGGAGGCTTCACTTTCAATTCCACATACTGTGATTTGAAATTCATTGTCAAATCTGTCAAAAACAC
>JBMYXW010000381.1:0-4192 GCA_049608825.1 Chitinophagales bacterium | reverse complement strand
AACGAATCCAACTACTACCAAACTCTAAATGGAGAATGGAACTTCAATTGGGTCGAAAAACCTGCCGATATTGAAGATGATTTTTTTGAAGAAAGTTTTGACGATAGCGGATGGGACAAAATTGAAGTGCCTTCCAATTGGGAGTTGCAGGGATATGGTGTGCCGATTTATGTCAATATTCCCTACGAATTTACCAAAACCCCCGAACCACCCAAAGTGCCACACGACTACAATCCCGTAGGTTCTTACCGCAAAACCTTCAATATTCCCTCTGATTGGTTGAGCCGAGAAGTGTTCATTCACTTTGGGGCGGTCAAGTCGGTATTTTATATTTGGGTCAATGGCGAGCGAGTCGGTTACAGTCAGGGCAGCAAAACACCTGCCGAGTTTGACATCAGCCCTTATGTTCGAGAGGGTGAAAATTTGGTGGCGATTGAAGTGTATCGTTGGAGTGATGGGAGTTATTTGGAGTGTCAGGATTTTTGGCGCATCAGTGGAATAGAACGAGATGTGTATATCTATTCGACTCCCAAAGTACATATTCGGGATTATTTTGTCAAAACCAATCTGCGAGACAATTACGAAAATGCTTGGTTGGAAGTTGAAATGAATTTACATAGATACAGCGACCGAGCCGACAAATCGGGTAGTATGGAAATGGAATTATTGGACGCTTCGGGAGAAGTGGTGCGAACTTCAAAGCGAGACTGGGAGTTTGAAAGTGAAGATGGCAATGAAAAGTTTTTCTCTTTCGGTAAGCCCATTTTTGAGCCGAAACTGTGGACTGCCGAAACGCCCTATTTATATACGCTGCTGATTACCCTACAAAATAAACGAGGAAGAACCCTTGAAGTTTTGTCGACCAAAGTGGGTTTTCGAGAGGTTAAAATTGAAGAGGGAACTTTGCTGGTCAATGGCAAATATGTGTATTTGAAGGGAGTCAATCGGCACGAACACGACCCTAAAACTGGGCATGTTATTTCGGAGGAATCCATGATGGAAGACATTCGATTGATGAAACAAAACAACATCAATGCCGTCCGAACTTCACACTATCCAAATGACCCTCGATGGTACGAACTCTGCGATAAATATGGTTTGTATGTAGTCGATGAACCCAATATTGAATCACATGGCATGGGCTACGATTTGGATAAAACGCTGGGCAACAATCCCGATTGGGGCGAAGCGCATTTGCAGCGAACCATGCGAATGTTGGAGCGAGACAAAAACCATCCATCCATCATCATCTGGTCTTTGGGCAATGAAGCTGGAAATGGCGTGAATTTTTATGCGACCTATGAGTGGATAAAAAGGCGAGACCCCAGCCGCCCGATTCAGTACGAGCGTGTGCAAGATATAGAAGGGAAAGACGCAACTTTTGACTACAATACCGACATCATTGCGCCAATGTATGAGTGGGCAGATAATCTGGTGACTTTCGCTGCAAAACATCCCGACAAGCCTGTGATTTTGTGTGAGTATGCCCATGCAATGGGAAATAGCGTGGGAAATTTGAAAGAATATTGGGACATCATCGAAGCACATCCACAATTGCAGGGCGGTTTTATTTGGGATTGGATGGACCAAGGTTTGTACAAAACGCTCGAAAACGGCAAAACGATTTTTGCTTATGGCGGTGATTTTGGAGATGCGAATACACCGAGCGATGCCAATTTTTTGGCGAATGGTTTGATTTTGCCCGACCGAACACCGAATCCGCATTTGTGGGAAGTCAAAAAGGTGTATCAATACATCAAGGTTGAGGCAGTGAATTTGGAGGAGGGAAAAATCAGAATTGACAACCAATATGCCTTCAAAGGTTTGGACGACTTGTATTTGCATTGGCAAATTTTGGCGAATGGAAAACCATTGAAGGAAGGAAAAATGATGGATTTACCAATTCCTGCAGGTACAGATGCTACGATTCGTTTGGCCAATTTTAGCCTTCAAAAACAAAATGATGTGGAATATTTCCTCAATGTGTCCTTTCGGACTAAAGCGGCAACGGACATGATTCCTGCAAACCATGAATTGGCAGTTGAACAATTTGGTGTTGAAAATACTTTGAAATCAAAAGTGATGAATTTTGAAGACATTCCTAATTTAGCTTACAAAGAAGTAGGAGGGAAGGTATTGATTGAAGGAGAAAATTTTTCGGTGACCTTCAATAAGAGTGAAGGAGTTTTGACTTCCTTCAAATCAAAAGGTACAGAATTGATAAATGCTCCTTTGAAGCCCAATTTTTGGCGAGCAGCAACGGACAATGATTATGGGGCAGAATTGCCGAAGAAATTGAAGGTTTGGAAAACGGCTTTTGACCGAGCAACTTTAGTTGGAGTGGAAATACGAAAAGTCAGTGATTACAAAATTATAGTGGCGACTGTTTGGCGATTGGCAGAGGTAAATGCTTCACAAGCGATTTCTTACGAAATATTTGGTAATGGAAAAATTTTAATATCAAATAAATTTGAATCTCAAAGTAAAGTTCAACCTATGCTTCCTAAATTTGGAATGACCCTGCAAATGCCAAAAACTTTTGACAAGCTAAAATGGTATGGGAGAGGAGCGCATGAGTCTTATTGGGACAGAAAAACCAGTGCTTTGGTGGGTTTGTACGAAGGCAAGGTGAGTGAGCAAGTGCATCCGTATATGCGACCACAAGAAACGGGTAATAAGTCGGATGTTCGATGGGCGACTTTGACCGATGAACAGGGGAGAGGCTTGAAGGTGAGTTTTGTAGAAGGGGATGAGTTGTTGAATGTGAGTGCCAATCACTTTGCAATGGAAGATTTGGATGGTGGTGAGACCAAAAGCCAAACACATTCGGGAGAATTGGAGGAGCGAGATTGGACGACTTTCAATATTGATTTGCAGCAAATGGGAGTTGGGGGGAATAATAGCTGGGGAGCATTGCCTTTGGAAAAATATCAGTTGCCTGCGAGGGGTTATGGGTATTCGTTTTTGTTGGAGGTGGAGTAAGATTAAAAATGAGAGGAGTTTATGTTTCCTTGTGTTTTTTTACATCCTCAATTATGTCGTTTACACCTCTCAAAGCCTCACTCATAGCAAGTTCTTCCGCATCAAGTACTTCCACGATTTTATTCCAATCTTCGTCTTCGAGCATCCAAGGGATTTCCTTGAATCTTGTTTTTGCCCCATCTGAACACTCAATAGTGATTTCTCTTCGGTCAAATTTATCAACCAAATAGAAAGCACTTGTTTCATTGAGGTCAGCTGAGAATTGGTTGCCATCTTTTCTGGTAATGGTCAGTTTGCCATTTTTCAAAATAAACTCCTCCAAAAGCCAACTCTTAGGATTCATCCAGTAGGCTTGAAGTAGTTTCTCTAAAAAAGTCAATTCTCTGGTTTTGAAGTGTAGGTCTGGCATGGTAAAATATGGTTCTATTTTAGATATTTAAGGCGTAACACTTGAATTATGAAAAATTTACATATTAATGTCGGTTTCGAGATGTAACCTCAGAATCTTGAAGTATTTTGAAAATGCCAAAAACAAAAAAAGCGTTTATTTTTCACAATACCCACTATTCACCATCCCCTCCAATTCTTTTACATAATCCAGTCGAATCTCCAAATCATTTTGGAGCAATACGAACTCTACCTTGTTACGGCTATAAAGGTCTTTGATGCGAGATTCAACGGTTTCAGTATCACCGTCTTCATTGAAGTAAACGAGGGTAACGATTTGTCTTTTCACTGCAAAAGCTTCAAAATAATCGTAGAAGTTGCAATTTATGGGTGTGTATTTTGGAGTCATAAATCTTTGATTTAGACTTTTGTAGTTTTATTTTAAAGAGTCATAATTAGACTTTTGTAGTTTTTCTTTAGAAATTTTCCATTGTAATGGAAATCAATATTCTTCAATAAATAAACTACAAAAGTCTTTCGTCCAAAATCCAAAATATTTGAAGCCTGACATTTGACTCCTTAATTCTGATTCCTTACTATTTATTCTAAAGTAATTTTTTTCACTGCAAATTTTTGATTTGCAATATTCTGAATATGCAGAAAGTAAACCCCTTTTTCAAAATCTGAAATGTCAATTTGATACTCATTTTCCCAGTTTGCCACTTTGCGTCCAAGCACATCGTAGAGTGTCAAACTGTGTGGGCTTGAAAAATCGTATTCCAAGTGCAAGATTCCATTTGTCGGATTGGGGTAGGCTTTTACA
>JBMYXW010000380.1:0-4194 GCA_049608825.1 Chitinophagales bacterium | reverse complement strand
CAGTTGCTTATGGAGGATGTTCGTTAGTTAGAATTTTGAATACCTAATTGAAGCATAACATCGGGAACAGTAGTCTGCCAAATTTTAGCCAACTCAATCAATAATTCAAGTCGTTTCACGCTAAAATTTTCCATTTGCTCATTCAATTGCACATATTCTTGATGTTCCTCAATGTTGAGTTGTTCTACTTCAAGTTTGGCTACAAGTTCATCATACCGCAACTGAATACTTTGAGGAATAAGGTATTGAATTTGATGCAGGATTGTTTTTTCGGTCATAGTGGTTGTTCTCATAGAATTTTACAAAACTCAAAACTTCTTTAAGTTGGAGGGAGAAGATGTTGAAGATATAGCGATAAGTCTCACCTTGCAGCATAATTAGTACCTACTCCTTTTCCACGTTTTTCAATTAAATTGTTTGCAATCAATACAGTTTTGAACCGATTTGGTCTGATTTGACCCGATTTTGACCCGATTAAAATAAATAGCTCAAAACTTCTACAACTCACTCGCCTTATACAATTTCTATTTCCCATCTTCTAAAACCCCAACATAAAATCCACCAAATTCACCTCCGTATCCAACTCCAATTTTTTGCGAAGTCGGTATCGTCCAACCTCCACGCCCCGCACCGAAATATTCATCAAAGGCGCAATCTCCTTAGTCGATAGATTCATGCGGAGATAAGCGCACAACTTGTGGTCTTTGTGCGAAAGTTGGGGATACGTTTCTCGGAGGCGTTTGAGGAAATTGCTGTGAACTTGGTCGAAATGGTGAGCAAACCGCCCCCAATCTTCATCCAAACGATTATCCTCTTCAAAAATGCGAACCAAACGCTTGATCTCCTTTTTAGTAGTAGCCTCAGCAGTCGTTTTCGAGAGTTTGTCCAATTCCTTGCGAACCGTTGTTAAAATCTCATTTTTCTGAACCAAATGAAGCGCCACCGTTGCCAATTCCTGTTCTTGGTGTTTAATATCCGCCTCCAATTTTTCATTTTTCAAGCCCGAAATAGTCCGCTGTGATTCTTCCACCACCTTTTGATGCTCTTGCTCTTGTTGTTGTTTTTCTAAGAGCAACAACTCCGTCTCTTTCTTATGCTGCCGGTGAGGAATCAAAATCAAACTGCCAAACAAAGCCAAAATAGAACTAATGTAAACTGCATAAGCAGTAGTTGTCGCATACCAAGGCGGCGCAATCTCAAAAGAGTAGCTACTTATCCCACTGTTTTCTCCCAATTCATTGTGAGCTTTGACCTTGAAGGTATATTCACCCGCATCCAAATTGGTGTATTCTTTGTCCGTTTTGCCCGTCCAATCCGACCATTCGGTATCCAAACCCTCCAACAAATATTGATAACGTACCCTTTCTATATCTTCATAACAAGTCGCTGCACAGTGAAAACGAAAAGCACTGACATGATTCGGAAAGACAGGAATATCAGCAATTGTTTGACTCAACCCTATTCCATTTTCGCCCACAAAGTGTCCTCCAAAAACCAAACTATCCCTTTCTCCCTCCAAATACACCTCATCGACTACCACCAGTAGAGAGCTGTCTCCATAAGTCTTTTTTGAAGGATTGAAGTGAATGAAACCCTTCTCTGCCCCAAAAAAAACATTGTTTTCATCATAAGGATAAATGTATTCAAAACCGCCAACGAATTTGTCCTTCAATTCTGGAAAGGTCTTTTTTAATACTTCTTTTTCCAAACCTCTGTCCTTCAATTGCAGCACGCCGACTTCCTTATCCGTTACAAACCAAATATTATCTTGTGGGTCTTCTACCAATCTTTTGACCTGATTTTGAGAACCAAGCAGTTCATTGTAAGTTGGATAGACTTCAAAACTATCTATATCTTCCTTGTATTGATAGATGCCTTTTTCGCCCGCAAACACAACTCCATCGCCAATCTTGAAAACGTGGTTGAACAAATCAGAAGGCAAACCCGAACCTGAATCGTAAAATTGTGCTTTTTGAATAGCAGTTTTATCTTCCTCCAATAAGATTTTGTAAATTCCACGATAAGGATGTGCCACCCAAACAGCACCATTTTCATCAGCAGCCATAATGCGGCAAGATTCCTCCAATCCTTCCAATAACCTACCAAAACCCCATTTGCCTTGTTCCGTTTTCTCAAAAAGCATCAGTCCCTTGTAATAACCGGCCAACAAAGACTCTTCTGAAGACTTCAAGAAGGACCAAACCCCATTTTCGTCTGATATTTTGATAGCCCGATTTCCTTCAATTCTAAAAGTTCCCTCATGATGACCCAATAAGAGTTCGCCATCAACTACCTGCAAACTCCACACTTGTCCAGAGGTATTTTCTACCATCCGAAAACCTTCCTGCTCAAAGGCAAAAGGATTGTAATAGTCTTTCCAATCCGTATAAAAGACTCCATGAGAAGTACCAAAATAAATTTTCCCATCGTGAATTTGAGCAGAATAAGCCGTTCCTTCTTGTTCTCCATCGGGATACAAAATAGTAAAAGGGGAGTTGGTTCTCAAATAGTCGATCCCATTGTCCAAACCCAGCCACAAATTGTTGTTTCGGTCTGCAAAAACGCTCAAAACATTGTTGTTCTGCAATCCCGTTTTTTTATTCAAATGGTGCATCACACGCCCATTTTTGTCCACCGTCACCAAACCATCCATTGAAGTCGCAAAAGCAAAATGCCCATTCTTCAATTTTGCAGCACTGTAAATGCGATTCTCCTTCAAAAAAGCATCGTTTGCTGTTTCCCATTTTTGAAGCCCTTTTTCGTTCAAAAGAAACAAACCATTTTTTAGTGTTGCAAAAAGCTTGTTTTCTCCTTCAAATGGCAAAACCGAGGTCACAATCATACCCTTCAATTCTGCTCCATAAGATGTAGCTGCTAATTGCCCACTTTGAAAATTCATCAACCCTTTTCCTCTATGTTCGTGTACAAAAATATCATCACCAACAGCCCCTAAAAAATCAATGTAATTGCCCGTACTATATACCTGCATCTCATTCTCACCTTGAAGGTGAAATATTTTTGTAGTCGTTCTAAAAAACAAACCTTCTTTTTCACTTGCTACAATATCCCAGACATCTTCGAAGCCTTGATGTTCGGGAGCTATTTTGTCTATTAGAGAATGATAAGTTAAAATACCTCGTTCATCGGGAAAGAAATATCCTATCTCATCTTGACCTCCTACATAGATTTTGCCATCACCTGCAATTGCCAAAGAGCGTACAATTGTTTTGTTGGGGAGTTGGTAAAGATGCCATACTTGACTATTGAATGTCAGCAAACCATCATTATTGGCAAAATACAAAATACCTCTTTTGTCTTGTTGTATTTCCCAAGTTTGTGTACCAGCTTTGTAGGTCTTTTTGTCATAGTTGTGTATAAAAGGCATACCTAAATTGTTGTTTTGAGCTTGCAAGTTACCCATAACCAATACCCATAAACAGCAGTAAACAATTTTTTGAATCATAACCTTGATATTTGATGAAAGATAGCAAAAAAAGCTTTGTAGTAGTGAAAAACTGCCTAAAAACAATACATGATGTAGTCATGGTGTATGCAAAAATGTACTTGAAGTATTCGTGATGTACTGCAAAACCAAGGAGATACGCACTTTATAGTGTATATTTGCATCTATGGAAAAGTAAGACTAATATGAATTAAGGAAAAGTGTTTTTTTGAATTGAAGTAGCTTTTTTGAAAGCACTTAGTATGCAAAAACTATGAACAATACTTTAGTCACATTATATAAACATTACATAAATCAAACATTATGTTTAGAACTTTACTAACAATCTTACTGGCAAGTATGGTTTCTGCAATGACCTATGCTCAAACCACTATTTTAGATTTTGAGTCAGCCGAAACTTCCACCATGTTTCAATCCTTTGGAGGAAACCAAGAGGGAGTTGTAAACGGAGCAGTCGAAAATCCGAATCGAAGCGGAATCAATACCAGCGACAATGTATTGGTTCATGTCAAGGGAGCAGATGCACCTACTTTTGGAGGAGCTTTTTCTAACCCCAATCCAAGCCGTCAAATAGATTTTACGAGTACTACACAGGTATGTGTGAAGGTTCACATGGACCACATTGGCAAAGTTTCTTTGAAATTTGAAGAAGATGCCAATGGTGGAGCGAATTGGTTGGGTACGAAACCCAATACCAAAATGAACGAATGGGAAGAAATTTGTTTTGATGT
>JBMYXW010000379.1:0-4205 GCA_049608825.1 Chitinophagales bacterium | reverse complement strand
TTGGCGAGATTTTTTCGCGAAAAAGATGAACCACGCCAATAATAAACGCCCACCAAATCACCGCGCCGACAAATCCGCCAGCCATGACCGCGATCGCGTCAAAAATATTTCCGATAAAAAGACAATCGCTGACCGTATCATTCATTTTTTCCAACGTTTATATACGCCTGTCTTGAATTTGGCTTTACGATTAAAAGCAGTTTTTGTAATAGCAACCGTAGCCCTTTTTGTCTTTAGTTTTATTGTTTTCAGTAGAATGGGGGGCGAATTTATCCCCACTTTGGATGAAGGGGATTTGGCTATGCAGCAAATACTTCCCCCAGGCACTTCTCTATCGCAAAGTATTGAAATGTCTAAAATTATTCAGAAAAAGCTACTCAACGATTTTCCCGAAATTGAAGATGTCATCGTTAATATTGGAGCAGCCGAAATTCCGACCGACCCAATGCCTGTTGAAATCGGAGATTACACCATCGTAATGAAGCCGAAAGACGAATGGACTTCCGCAAGCAATCGACAGGATATGTTTGAAAAAATTGAAAAATCTTTAAGCGTTATTCCAGGCGTAGGCTACGAATTTTCCCAACCGATTCAATTGCGTTTTAATGAATTAATGACAGGTTCTAAAGCAGATATTGCCATAAAATTATATGGGCAAGATTTGGAATTATTATACAGTAAGGCAAAAGAAGCGGAAAACGTGATTACTAAATTGGGCGGTGTTGGTACAGTCAATGTGGAGCAAACTATCGGGATGCCACAAATTATTATCAATTTCAAATATGATAAAATGGCGCAATACGGTTTGCAGGTAAAAGAGGTGAATCAAGTGGTTAGAAGTGCCTTTGCAGGTGAAAGTGCAGGGGTAATTTATGAAGGCGAAAAGCGATTTGATTTGGTGGTGAGATTGGATGAAAAATACCGCAGTGGTATCGAAGATGTGCAAAATTTGTACATTACTTTAGATAATGGCACACAAGTACCACTGACCGCCATAGCAAAGGTAGAATTAATAGATGCCCCTATGCAAATTTCTCGTGAAAACACCAATCGTCGAATTGTGATTGGCGTGAATGTGGGTGACACCGATGTAGAAACTTTGGTGGGAAAAATTCAAACGGAACTTGATGCCAAAGTAGAATTACCTGCGGGGTATTATTTTACTTATGGTGGTCAATTTGAAAACCTCAAAGCCGCCAATGCCCGTTTAGCGATTGCTGTTCCTTTAGCGTTGGCTTTGATTTTTATCCTCTTATTTTTCACATTTGGTTCAATTTCCCAAGCAGCTTTAATTTTTACTGCCATTCCGCTTTCTGCCATTGGCGGTATTTGGGCTTTGGAACTTCGAGGAATGCCATTTAGTATTTCCGCAGGGATTGGTTTCATTGCCTTATTTGGAGTAGCCGTATTGAATGGTATTGTCTTAATTGGTTATTTCAATCAACTCAAAAAAGAGGGTATGACCAATATTAGAGAACGCATTATTGAGGGTACAAGTGTCAGACTTCGCCCTGTATTATTGACCGCTTCGGTAGCTTCTTTGGGCTTTTTACCGATGGCTCTTTCCAACTCTGGGGGTGCGGAAGTGCAGCGACCTTTGGCAACAGTAGTCATTGGAGGGTTGATAACAGCGACCTTTTTAACCTTAGTCGTACTCCCAATTTTATACAGTTGGTTGGCGCAATGGCAGGAACGAAAAGGCGGAGGTACAACAACTACAAGTACAGCTCTAATCATGCTGCCACTATTATTTTTCAGCCTGTCCACCAAAGCACAGCAAAGACCTGTAACAATGGATGAAGCGATAGAAATGGCTGTCCAAAATCATCCTATTATTCGTACAGCAGATTTACAAATTCAGCAAAGCGAAAGCCTGCAAGACTTGCCTTACTCACTTGGAGATACCGAAATAAGTTATCAAGGAAATGGACTATTTAGAGAAAACGGACAACGAGTAAACCAAATCGGTGTGGTGCAAAATATTCCCCATCATGCATCTGTCAAGGCGCAAAATGCCTTGCAGAATGAAGTGGTCAAGCAAGGCTATTTAGGCAAGGAACTGACTGAAAGGAAATTGATTTTACAGGTCAAACAAACCTACCTTGAATTACAGCAACGAAAGGAATTACAGCAACTCTACGAGCAATTGATACAGACCTATGAGCAGTATTTTCAAATGGCAACGGTACGTGTGGACGTTGGTGCAGCTAATCGGATTGAGAAGCTGACCCTTCAATCTGCTTTGAATGAATATCGTTTATTGCTCAATCAATCCATTTTGGAGATTGGAAATAGAGAAAAACAATTAGCCAATCTTTTGAATACTGACCAACCCATTACTTCAACAGATAGTTTGACGATGATAGCATTTAGCTCAAAAGATAGTCTGAATAGTTTACAGGTACAGATTGCCAATCAAGGCATTATGATTGAACAGGCAAATATTGGACTTTTGGAAGCGGATTTAAAACCTGATTTTAATATTGGGTATTCAGCACAAAATTATTTTGAGGGGGGCTTGTTACATGGATTACAGGCAGGGGTACAAATCCCGTTGTTCAATAAGCAAACCAAGCAAAAAGTGGAAGCCCAAAAATTACAGGTTGAGGTGGCAAAAGCCAAATTTGATACGGAAAAGCAACAACTCAATCAGGAACTACTGGCAATCGAAAATGCCATGCAGTTGTATGAAGCTGGTGCAAATTACTATCAGGAACAGTTGGAAATCATTAATCCTGAAATCGTGCGAATATCCGACCTCAATTATGAAGCTGGGGAAATCTCTTACCTCGAATTGCTCAATACCTTAAATATTTCTGCCAAAAACCAGATTAGTTTTTGGGAACAGGTATTGGCATACAATAAGGCGGTAGTGCTTCATCAATTTTTTACAAACTAACAATCAGTCATAAAATGAAAAGTAATAAATCATATATCATCCTATTTTTTAGCCTTGCGCTAATCTTCACCTTTTTTGCTTGTGGTCACAGCCACGCCGATGGTGACGGTCACAACCATGAAACCGAACAACACAGCGAAAATGACGGGCATAATCATGGAAAACAGGCGGATGCCCATTCCGAAGATGATGGACACGGACACGGCGAGGAACACGAAGAAGGGGAAATTCATCTGACCAAAGAGCAGATTGCAACCATGAACATTCAGTTTGGTGATTTTTCACAAATCAAAATCAATGATTTTGTAAAAACAACGGGAACCCTTGACCTGCCCCCCAATGCTTACACTTCGTTGAGTGCCAAAGCAGAGGGATTTATTAAAGGAAGTAAAAAATTTGTAGAAGGAAGCTATATCAAAAAAGGAGCAGTTATTGGTTATTTGGAAAATCCTGATTTTATTCAATATCAGCAGAATTATCTGGAATTGCAGGCTAAATTGACCTTCTTGCATCAAGAACTCAAGCGACATCGAACATTGGTAAATGAAAATGCAGGTGTGGAGAAAAAACTGCAAGAGGTTCAATCGGAGGTAAATGCTAAAACTGCCAATTTGAAAGGTATTGAAAAAAAGTTGGCTTATCTCGGCATCAATACTTACGATTTGACTCCTAACAGCATCACCGAACGCATTTCCATAATATCTCCTGCATCGGGTTACATTACTTCTGTAAATATGCACAATGGAATGTATGTTACACCGCAAATGGAGTTGATGGAAATTGTAAATGAGAACCATTTGCACTTGGAATTAGATGTTTTTGAAAAAGATATAGCCAATGTAAAAGTAGGGCAAACAATCAGCTACACCGTTCCTGCATTGGGTAATGAAGTATTTGATGCGGAAGTCTATATTATTGGCAAAGAATTCAATACAGAAAACAAAACGGTACGCATTCATGCACACTTAGAGAAGGAACGCCCTAAATTCATTAAAGAATTATTTGTAGAGGCTAAAATTTGGCTGAATGACCAAACGGTACAGGCACTACCCGAATCGGCAGTTATTAAAGATGGTGATTTTTCTTACATCTATGTTGCCAATGATAAAGCCGATGATGAGTTAAAATTTGAACCAATCAAAGTGATGCCGAGTAATACCGACAATGGTTTTACTGCGGTCAAACTGATTGATAAAATACCTGATGGAATGAAAATCGTAACTGATGGGGCATATTACGTTTTTGCTCAATCGAAAGCAGGGGAGTTGTCGCATGAGCATTAAGTCTAATTTTTTGTATAAAAAAA